>JBOGYT010000126.1:0-36618 GCA_050696955.1 Solirubrobacteraceae bacterium
CCAAGCTCGGCCTGCGCGACCGGGTCCAGGCCGTCGTGCTGGCCTACGAGAGCGGCCTCGTCACGCCCGGCGAGCAGTAGCCGCCTCCGTCGTTCGACACACGCGACCGCACGAAGATCGGCACTAGCTCGGATTCCCGAACAGCGAATCGGCACCTGGTTGGGGTGGCGGTCGAGCGGTCAGGCGAACTGGAGGTGTAGGTGGCGTGCGTTCCACCATGGGATCTCGGTGGTGGGGAGGTTGGCGGTGCGCATGACGGGGCTGTAGGTGCGGCTGTTGAGGCGGCAGGTGACGTGGTCGGGGGCGATGGTGATCTGTCCGCTGGTGTTGATGAAGCGTCGCCAGATCGTGTCGGGAGTCGCGCCTTCGTAGCCGGGGAGCTTGTGGCGGAGTGCGTCGTAGGTGGCGGCGGCCCAGACGGTGAGGGTGGTGTCGAGGTCGACGTTCAGCGCGACGGCTGAGGAGAGCGCGTCGAGGTGGAAGCTGCGGATCGATTCGGCGAGGCGTTGCTCGATGCGCATGCGTTTGGCGTAGCGCCCGACGATCTTCTTGGGTGTGCTGATGCGGTCGTTGGTGAGGATCAGGGTCGGGTGGTCGTGGCCGAGGCCGCGCACGGCGATCTGGCGCAGCGGGTGCGGGCAGCCGCGGACGGTGACGTCTTGTTCGTGGACCTCGGGCTTTGAGTAGGCGCCGCGACGATCCAGCGTGATCTGCGTCCACGCGCTGTCGGGCAGCGCTTCGAGCGTCGTGGTCAGCTTCGCGTTGCGGGCGCGCAAGGTGATGAACGTCAGGTCGGCGCCATGCAGTTCGGCCAGGCCCGCGCCGGTCGTGACCTTGGAGTCCAGGACGAGCAGCTGGGGTGCTTTGCCGGTCGCCTGCTGCCAGTGGCGTGCGAACGCGATCGCCTGACCGGCCTGGTCGGCCTTCGTGCAGGTCGCGTCGGCGTAGACGAGGTTGCGCGTCTCGCTGTCGTGCGCGAAGAACGACAGCACCGCTTCGGTGCGTTGCGAGCGCCGCGGGACGTAGTGCGTCTGAAGCGCGACGTCGTCGCCGAAGTGCATGATCGCGTGGAAATCCAGATCGAAGTCGTCGCCCGTGCTCTGGGCGGTCTTCGTCATCGCGCGTGCGAGGCCGCCCAGCAGCGCCTTGTCGTGCGCGCGAGACAGACGGTAGGAGTAGCTGCCCAGCGACGTCGCCTTGGGCAGCGACTCCAGGCCCGCGAACGCGGCCAGCGCAGGGTCGCTGCAGACATCGTCGACGTGGCTGACGCGCCGGCGGCCGATCGCCTTGAGCGCCAGCAGCGACAGCACCGAGCTCAGCGCCGGGACCTCCCTGGTGCCGGGGAACTTCGCGGCGGCGACGGCGCCCGGCAGATCGAGCGCGACGAGGCCAGGCAACAGCAACAACAGGCCGGCGTAGTCGCTGCGCAGCGTGACCGGCTGCTCGGGCCAGCGCAGCACGCGGGTGCGCGGCGGATCGTCGCGCACAGGTGCGCCGCGCTCGCCGGGCACGCGCGGCGCGAGCCGCTCGTGGCCCTCGTCGAGCAACAGCTCCCACACGCCCGTGCGGTTCAGCGGCGTCGCGGTCGCGGCCAGCGCAGCAGCGATCTCGGTCACCGAATGCCCGGCCGCACGCAACCGCAGCACCTCGTCACGTGCCGCCAGCTTGGCCGGCGCGACCCGTGGCCCGGGGCGACGATCAACAAAGAACGCGTCCGCGTCGGGCGTGAAGTCGCGGACCATCGCGACGACCGTCGAGGCGGCGTACCCGAAGCGCTGCGCGACCTCGGCCGCGGACGCGTCCTCGACGAAGTACGCGCGCAGCGCCTCGTACTGACGCTGCGCGACCGCGCCAGGTGCCGTGAAGAACGCGGCGCGCTCGCGCCGCCGCTCCCTCCGACCACCCAAACTGGTGCGCTTCGCTGAACCCACAACACAGAACCATAAAGTCCCGCTCGGACAACGTCCCGCGACTCAGCGCCCAGGCATCCAGAAACCGCCCGCTACAAGCCTGACTCGTGGCCTCCGACCAGGCTCCCACACACCGCGTGCCCCGCACGACTTCAAGCGATGTGCCATCACGTACAGCGTAATGGCACCAAGTCCAGCCCGGCCGACTACCAAACCCGCCCCAAGAACCGGGAGATCTCGACAGCCAACCTCAACGATCAGCGCGGAACAACCCCAGTTCGGGAATCCGAGTTAGCCGCTTTGAACTGCGTCGCTTCGTCGTCGAGCAGGCCGTCAGCGACGCATCGGCGTCGACGACCGGGCGCTGGCTGGCCGACGACGCGATCCGCCCCCTGGCAGCACCGCTCGTGGATCTTTCCGCGCAACGCGAACTTCCTTGAGAAGGCCGGCCCTGTGCTCGACCTGTACGCGGGCCGCTGGGAGGGCGAGCTGCTTGAGCCCGGTGACATGGTCATCAGCGCCGACGCGAAGCCCTCGATCCAGGCACGCGCGCGCATCCATCCCGGCGCGCCACCGGTACCCGGTCGCGGTCAGCGCGTCGAACATGAATACCAACGCCTGGGCGCTCTGACGCACTTCGATGCGTGGGACGTGCGGCGCGGCCGGGTGATCGGACGTAGCGAGCGTAAGGGCGCCATCGCCTCGTTTGACCAGCTCGTCTGGCAGGTCACGACCAAGGAGCCCTACCCGCGTGGCAGCTGCGAGTGTCCGTGGTCTCCCGGCGCTCGATCCGCGCTGGCGGCCGGGCATCGCGAAGATCGCGACGCACCTTGCGGCGCGCAGCACGTCGGGCCGGCCACCAGCCGCGCAGTCAGTCAAACAGCATCGATCAAGCTGTCAGGGAGCGATCGGGGCAGGTTCCCGCGCACGCGGATCGTGGCGATCGTGGCGCACACGGGGGCGCATGCAGCCCCGAGTTCGCCACGACCGCGCGCGACCGTCGAGATCGCTGAAACCCGCGATATGCCCGCTGTTCGCCCGTCTCGATTCGCGCGCCGCCGCGCGCACCCGCCGCGCGGCCCCGCCCCGCACTCGCTCATCGATCCAGTCCGGGGTCCGCGAGGCCCTGGCCGGGCATCCCGTTGCAGGCCAGATCAGCGCCCGCTAACTGGACGGCGACTAGCGCGTACCGATGGCCTGCGCGGACTTGTGGTCGCAACCCCACGATGAGACGTGCCCGGCTTGACGGGTCGTGCCGTCGCGCGTAGGGTCGGCTCCGAGGGAGACCGTCCGGTATCACCGATTCCCGTCTGAAGCAGTGCAGACCACGCACTCAGCGCAATACGGCCGGATCGTCGACAAGATCGGCGCAGGCACGTGCGTGGTCCTCGATGGGGCGACGGGGACCGAGCTGCCCCACCTCAGCGACGCCGAGCACGCTGTCGACGAGCGCCTGTGGGGCACGCGCGCGCTCGTCGAGGAGGCAGGCGCGGTACTCGACGTGCACCGCGGCTATGTCGAGGCCGGCTGTGACGTCATCTCGACGAACACGTGGGGGCTGCCGAGCGCCCTGCTCCACGGCGTCGTCCCCGTCTGGAACGCGACGGAGCCGGTGCACTGGATGGACCTCGCGCGGCGCGGGCTGCGGCTCGCGCGGCAGGCGGTCGGCGACGGCGAACGCGAGGATGACTGCGCGGTCGCGTTCTCGATCAACGGCGACGTCGATTCCGACGAGGGCGAGAGCACGATCCGGCTGCTCGCGCGGCTCTTCGCCGACGAGCCACCCGATCTCATCCTGCTCGAGACGCTCACGGTCGTGCGACCGTCGCTCTTTGCCACGGTCCAATCGCTGCTGGACACGGGACTTCCGGTCTGGCTGTCGTTCCGCCGCTGCCGGCACGGCCTGTGCAGCGTCTACGGGCAGCACTGGGGTGGGCCCGAGGGCGACGCCTTCGGGCGCGCGGGGGCGCGCTTCGAGCAGATGGGCATCGACGCGCTGATGATCAACTGCATCCCGCCCGACCACGTCGAGGGGATGGTGTCCTACCTGCGTGACTTCACCGACCTGCCGCTCGGCGTCTATCCCAACCTCGGCTACTACACCGACGAGGGCTGGCGCTTCGAGCCGGGCGTGGGCAGCACAGAGTACGCGGCGATGGCGCTGCGCTGGCGCGAGGAGGGGGCGCAGATCATCGGCGGCTGCTGCGGGGTCGGACCGGCCCACGTCGCGGCGGCGCGCGCGTTGCTCGAGCACACCGTGCCGGGCGATCGGGCCGCCGCCGAGGCGTCTGCGCCCGTGACCGACCGGCTGCTTCAGGGCGAGCCGGCGCCCACGCCCGCGTGGACCGATCGCCGGGGACGCTCCCTGCATCCGCTGCCGTTTCCCGACATCGTCGCCGACCTGGGCGTCATGGCGCCCTCCAGCGCGAGCCTCATGGCCTGGCGCTACCTCTACGACCAGGCCGTCGGCGCGCATCAGCGCTGCCTGGACCTCGGATGCGGCACCGGCATCCTCGGTATCCAGCTCGCGCTCAACGGGGCAGCGCACGTCCGCTCCATCGACATCGACGAGCGGGCCGTGCGCAACACCGAGGCCAACGCCCATCGCAACGGCGTCGGGGAGCGCATGACGGCGGCGCGGATCGACATCTTCCCGTGGGTGCCGGAGGAGCGCTACGAGGTCATCGTGGCCTGCGTCGACCAGACCCCGGTCGATCCCGAGCAGCACGCCATCGGGCACAGGCCGATCGACTACTGGGGGCGGACGCCGCTGGATCCGGTGCTCACCAAGCTCGCGGACGCGCTCGCGCCCGAGGGGGTCGCCTACGTGGTGCAGCTGTCGATCCTGTCGCAGCGCCGCACGGCGGAGTTGCTCGCGGCCGCCGGCCTGGAGGTTCGCGTCGTCGAGTACGAGGTCTTTCCCTTCCCCCCGGAGTTCGACGAGCACCGGGCACAGATCCGGCGCGTCGAGCGACTCAGCGATGCCGTCCACCTGCGCGCCGGGGAGCGCGACCTGCTCGTGGCGTATCTGCTGGAGATCCGGCCGCGCCCGGAGGCCGCGAGCAACGTGCCCGTCTACGGAGAGCCGTGATGTCCGGCGACGACGCCCTGCGGCTCGCGGCCTGCGAACGCACCCGGAACGCGGTCGATGCGCTGGCGCAGCTCGGGCCGGCCAGCCAGATCATCGACCGCTGTCCGGCGGCGGCCGCCGCCGCGGCCGATCTCGACCGCGTGGTGCTCAGCAGGATCGAGCACGGCACGCTCGTCGTCGAGCGCGTGCACACCGGGGCCGGCCACGACAGCGCCGTCGGCGCGTCGTTGCGCGACTCGGCGCTGCGCCTGTCCTATCCGCTGCTCGAATGTGAGCTGCTGCGCCGCCGGCAGGCGCGCCTGGTGGCAGACATCGACCACTCGCAGCCCGCGCGCTATGCGTTTCTCGACACGCTGGGGTGGCGCGAGTACATCGCAGCGCCGATCGTGGTGGACGGGGCGGCCGTCGGGTTCCTGCACGGCGACCGCGCGGCGAGCCGGCGACCACTGGCGCAGCTCGATGCCGATGCGCTGGAGCACTTCGCCGCGGGGTTCGCCCTCGTGTTCGAACGCGCCGTCCTCCGACGCCGCCTGCGCGACCAGCGCCGCGAGATCCGCCGCATCTCCTCCTGGGCCGAGGCCCGCACCGGCGAGCTGAGCGACAAGGCGATCGCCCTGTCGGGCGACCTCACCGAGGAACAGGACTGGCGCGCGGGGTCGCCCGAGCTGTTCGGCGACGATGGTCTGGCCACGCACCTGACGACGCGGGAGATCGATGTCCTGCGCCTGATGGCCGCAGGCAAGACGAACGGCGACATCGCGCGGGCGCTGTTCGTCTCGCAGGGCACGGTGAAGTTCCACGTCAAGAACATCCTGCGCAAGATGCAGGCGTCCAACCGCGCTGACGCGAGCGCGCGGTATCTGCGCCTAACCCTGAAGGACGGCTCGCCGGCCGACACTCCCACCCTTCGGTAGGGCAAGACCACCCCCACGGGAGGTGTGCGCGCCAGCGGGTCTCACCATGCTGCGCAGATGGCCATCACGGTAGTCGGGTCCATCGCCTTCGACACCGTCGCGACGCCGTTCGGTCGCCGCGAGCGGATGGTCGGCGGTGCCGCGACGCACTTCGCGCTCGCGGCCTCCTTCTTCGACGAGGTGCGGGTCGTCGGCCCGGTCGGCGACGACTTCGACGAGGCCGCCCACGCGCTGCTGTCGACGCGCGAGATCGTCACCGACGACGTCGAGCGGGTCGCGGGCGGCAAGAGCTTCTTCTGGGCCGGCGAGTACGGCTGGGACCTCAACTCGCGCGAGACGCGCGACACGCAGCTCGGCGTGTTCGCGACCTTCCAGCCCAAGCTCAGCGCCGCGTCCCGGCAGGCCGACGCGCTGTTTCTCGCGAACATCCAGCCCGCCCTGCAGCGCGACGTGCTCGAGCAGTGCGACCGACCGCGCTTCGTCGCGCTGGACTCCATGAATCTGTGGATCGACATCGCCCGCGAGGACCTCGTCGACGTCATCGGCCGGGGCGTCGACTGCCTCATCCTCAACGACGCCGAACTGCGCCAGCTGACGGGCCGGCCGAGCCTCGTCGCAGCCGCGCGCGAGGCGCTCTCGTGGGGACCGTCGGCGGTCGTCGCCAAGCAGGGCGAGTACGGCGCGGCGCTGCTGACGGCCCGAAGCTTCTTCGCCCTGCCCGCCTATCCGCTTGAGAGCGTCGTCGACCCGACCGGCGCCGGCGACACGTTCGCCGGCGGGTTCGTGGGCTACCTGTCGCGACACCTCGACGCGGTCGACGACGAGGCGACGCTGCGCCGGGCGATGGCCTACGGCACCGCGCTCGCCTCCTTCAACGTGGAGGAGTTCGGGACCGACCGGGTCGTGCGACTCACGGCCGATGAGCTGCACGAGCGCGTCGCCGACCTGCAGCACATGACGCGCTTCGATCACGCCCCGGCGGAGTTGGCCCGGTGATCGAGCTCACCCGTCCCAGCACACCCGCGACCAGGAGCACCAGCCATGACGAGCTTTGACCAGCACGAGTTCCTCTTCACGTCTGAGTCGGTGACGGAGGGACACCCCGACAAGGTCGCTGACCAGATCTCCGATGGCGTGCTCGATGCCGTCATGCGCGACGATCCGTCGGGCCGCGTCGCGTGCGAGACGCTGGTGAACACCGGCCTCGTCGTGGTGTCCGGCGAGATCTCGACGGAGACCTACGTCGACATCCAGGAGATCGCGCGGGAGACGATCCGCGGCATCGGCTACGTCGACGCCGACCTCGGCTTCAGCGCTGATTCGTGCGCGGTGCTCAACGCGATCGACAAGCAGTCGCCGGACATCGCGCAGGGCGTCGATCGTTCCTATGAGACGCAGGCTGATCCGTCTGACGACGACGAGCTGGACATCGCTGGGGCGGGCGATCAGGGGATGATGTTCGGCTACGCGACGAACGAGACCGCGGAGCTCATGCCGCTGCCGATCTCGCTGGCGCACAAGCTCGCCGAGCGGCTCGCGCTCGTTCGCCACGACAACTCGCTGGACTACCTGCGCCCGGACGGCAAGACGCAGGTCTCGGTGCGCTACTGCGATGGCGCGCCGGTCGCGGTCGAGAAGCTGCTGATCTCCACGCAGCATCACGACAGGGTGACGCGCGACCGCATCCTCGACGACCTGTGGGAGCACGTCGTGCTGCCGGTCCTGCCCGCTGACATGTACGACGCGGACAGGCTGCGCCGCGACTTCCTCGTCAACCCGACGGGCCGGTTCGTCATCGGCGGTCCGGTCGGCGACTGCGGCCTGACGGGGCGCAAGATCATCGTCGACACGTACGGCGGGATGGCCCGCCACGGCGGCGGAGCGTTCAGCGGCAAGGATCCGTCGAAGGTTGATCGCTCCGCCGCGTACGCCGCGCGCTGGGTGGCGAAGAACCTCGTCGCGGCCGGCGTCGCCGATCGCGTCGAGGTGCAGGTCGCGTACGCGATCGGCGTCGCGCATCCGGTCAGCGTGATGGTCGAGACGTTCGGCACGGAGAAGATCGACCGTGCGCTGATCGCCGCCCTCGTGGACGAGCACTTCGATCTACGTCCCGGCGCGTTTCGTCGGGAGCTCGACCTGCATCGGCCGATCTACCAGAAGACCGCCGCGTACGGGCACTTCGGCCGCCACGAGGAGGACTTCACGTGGGAGCACACCGGCAAGACCGACCTGCTGCGCGATGCGGCCGGGCTCACCGCGGGCGCCGCGGCCTGAGCATGGACACCGTCGGAATCGTCGGCGCGGGCCAGATGGGCTCGGGTATCGCCGAGGTGGTCGCGGTCGCGGGCATGCGCGCGATCGTCCACGAGCCCGAGCCCGCGCCGCTACATGCCTCCGAGGAGCGCATCGGCGCCTCGCTGGCGAAGGCGGTCCACCGCGGCAAGGTCGATGCGGACGCCGCCGCCGAGGCGACCGACCGGATCATCTACACGACGCAACTGGGCGATCTGGCCGACTGCCAGCTCGTCATCGAGGCGGTCACGGAGGACCGCGCGATCAAGTGCGACGTCTTCCGCCGGCTGGACGAGCGGCTGCCTCGCGACGTGATCCTTGCGTCGAACACTTCGTCGATCCCGATCACCTCCCTGGCGCAGGCGACGTCACGCGCGGACCGTGTGCTGGGACTGCACTTCTTCTCGCCGGTTCCGGTGATGGCGCTCGTCGAGATCGTCCCCGGCTATGCGACGAGCCCCGACGTGATCGACGCCACCGAGAGCTTCGCGCGCCAGCTCGGCAAGCACGCGATCCGCTCCAAGGATCGCGCGGGCTTCCTCGTGAACCTGCTCCTCATCCCGTACCTCGTCGGCGCCGTCCATCTGTACGACGCCGGCTACGCGACGCGCGAGGACATCGACGACGCCATGACGCTCGGCTGCGGCCATCCGATGGGGCCGCTCGCGCTGTGCGACTTCATCGGCCTGGACGTCATCGACGGTATCTGCGCCTGCCTGTACGAGGAGTACGGGCGGGAGGAGTTTGCGGCGCCGCCGTTGCTGCGCCGCATGGTCGCCGCCGGCGCTCTGGGCCGCAAAGCCGGCCGCGGCTTCTACGAGTACGCTCCCGCACGCCCCGTCGCGCTGGCGAGTCGATGACCACGACCGCAGTGGACGTCGTACCGCTCTACGGGCTCACGGACGAGCACCTCGCGTTTCGCGCGGTGATCCGGCAGATCGTCGCCGAGCGCGTCGCCCCGCGGGCCGCGGCGATCGACGCCGACGCGGAGTTCCCGGAGGACGTGCGCCGGCTGTTCGCCGACCACGACCTGTTCGGGCTGCCTTTCGACGAGGCCCACGGCGGGACGGGGACGGGGGCGCTCATGCTCTGCGTCGCCATCGAGGAGATCGCCACGGCATGCGCCTCCTCGTCGCTGCTGCTCGCCGTTCAGGACCTCGGGTCGCTGCCGATCCGCCTGGCGGGCTCCGAGGAGCTCAAGCAGCGGGTGCTGCCGCGCCTGGCCAGCGGCGAGTGGCTGGCGGCGTTCGCCCTGTCCGAGCCCGACGCGGGGTCTGACCCGCGCGCCATGCGCACGCGCGCCAGGCGGGATGGGGACGCCTGGATCATCGACGGCGCCAAGAACTGGATCACGAACGCCGGCGTCGCCCACGCCTACGTCGTGTTCGCCGTGACGGATCCGGACGCCCCGAGCGCGCGCGGGATATCGGCGTTCCTCGTCGAGGCCGGCCGGCCGGGCTTCTCGATCAGCCGCCTCGAGCACAAGATGGGGATGCGCGGATCGCCCACCGGCCAGCCGGTCTTCGACGGCGTGCGGGTTCCCGCCACGAACCTCATCGGAGAGGAGGGGGAGGGCTTCAAGATCGCGATGCGCACGCTCGACCACTCGCGGCTGGGCATCGCCGCGCAGGCGCTGGGCATCGCCCAGGGCGCGACCGACTACGCCGTCGGTTACGCGCGCGAGCGGATCGCGTTCGGGCAGCCGCTCATCGACCTGCAGGGCATCCAGTTCAAGCTCGCCGACATGGAGACGCGGTGCGCGGCCGCGCGCGAGTTGCTGTACCGCGCCGCCGCCAAGGCCGAGCGCGCCGAGCGAGATCTCGGCACGTACTCGGCCATGGCCAAGCTCTTCTGCTCCGACGTCGCGATGGAGGTGACCGTCGAGGCCGTGCAGGTGCTCGGCGGCTACGGCTACGTCACCGAGTATCCCGTCGAGCGCATGATGCGCGACGCGAAGCTCACGCAGATCTACGAGGGCACGAACGAGATCCAGCGCGTCGTCATCGCCCGGGCGCTGCGCGGGCAACGCGCGTGATGAATCCGCCGACAGCCGCGGCGGTGCCGGCGACCTACGAGGACTGGCAGTCGGTCTACGGCCTGTCGCCCGAACGCAGCGAGCCGTTCACGACGCTGAGCGGCGAGCTCGTCGAGCCGCTCTACACCGAAGCCGACCTACCCGAGCCGGCGGCGATCGGCCTGCCCGGCATCTATCCGTTCACCCGCGGCGTGTACCCGTCGATGTATCGCGGGCGCCTATGGACCGTGCGCCAGTTCGCGGGCTTCGGCACGGCCGAGGAGACCAACGAGCGCTTCCGCTACCTGCTCGACCACGGCCAGCAGGGGCTGTCGACCGCGTTCGACATGCCGTCGCTCATGGGTCACGACTCCGACCATCCGCTGTCCCTTGGGGAGGTCGGCCGGGAGGGGGTGGCCGTCGACACGCCCGACGACATGCAAACGCTGTTTGCCGGCATCGACGTCGGCGAGGTCAGCGTATCGATGACGATCAACGCGCCGGCGGCGATCATGCTCGCCTTCTACGTCGTCGCCGCCGAGCGACAGGGCATCGCGGCCGACCGCCTGAGCGGCACGATCCAGGCCGACATCCTCAAGGAGTACATCGCACAGAAGGAGTGGTGCTTTCCGGTCGATCCGGCGATGCGCCTGCTCGGCGACATGATCGAGTGGTGCGCGACGGACATGCCGCGCTGGCATCCGGTCTCGATCTCGGGCTACCACATCCGCGAGGCCGGCTCGACCGCGGCGCAGGAGCTCGCGTTCACGCTGAAGGATGGCCTGACGTACGTCGAGCAGGCGATCGAGCGCGGCTTGGACGTCGACGACTTCGCGCCGCGGCTGAGCTTCTTCTTCAACGCCCAGATCGACTTCTTCGAGGAGATCGCGAAGTACCGCGCCGCCCGGCGGATCTGGGCGCGCGAGCTGCGCGAGACCTTCGGCGCGCGCAACCCGAAGTCGTGGCTCATGCGCTTTCACACGCAGACGGCCGGCGTCTCGCTGACCGCGCAGCAGCCGCTGAACAACATCGTCCGCACGGCGATCGAGGCGCTGGCGGGCGTGCTCGGCGGCACGCAGTCGCTGCACACGAACTCCTATGACGAGGCGCTCGCGCTGCCGACCGAGGAAGCGGTTCAGATCGCGCTGCGCACGCAGCAGGTGATCGCCCATGAAACCGGCGTGACGAACACGATCGACCCGCTCGGCGGCTCGTACTTCGTCGAGGCGCTGACCGACCGCCTCGAGCAGCGCGCGTACGACTACTTCCGCAGGATCGACGAGCTCGGCGGGATGGTCGAGGCCGTCAAGCAGAACTTCCCGCAGCGCGAGATCGCGGATTCAAGCTACGAGCTGCAGACGCAGATCGATGCGGGCGAGCGCGTCGTCGTCGGCGTCAACCGCTTCCAGAGCCACGGCGACGCGGAGATCCAGACCCTGCGCATCGATCCGGCACTCGAGCGCAAGCAGCTCGACCGCCTACGGGGTGTGCGCGCCCGGCGCGACGCAGGTGCGGTCGAGGCCACACTCGGCCAGCTGCGTGATGGCGCGGCGCGCGCGGACGTGAACCTCATGCCGGCGCTGCTGCGATGCGCCCGCGCCCACGCCAGCGAGGGCGAGATCATCGCTTCGCTTCAGCACGTCTGGGGCGGGTACCTCGAAACGCCCGTCTACTGAGATGACGGCCGGCGGCGCTCGCAAGATCCGCGTCGTCGTCGCCAAGCCCGGGCTCGACGGTCACGACCGCGGCGCGAAGATCATCGCTCGCGCGCTGCGCGACGCGGGGATGGAGGTCATCTACACGGGGCTGCACCAGACGCCCGAGCAGATCGTCGAGACGGTCATCCAGGAGGACGCCGACGCCGTCGGCCTGTCGATCCTCTCCGGCGCCCATATGACGTTGGTTCCGCGGATCGTGGCGCTGTTGCGAGAGCAGGGCGTCGTCGACGTGATCGTGACCGTGGGCGGCACGATTCCGGGCCATGACATCCCCGAGCTCGAGCGGCTCGGCGTCGCCGCGGTGTTCACGCCGGGTGCGCCTCTGCGGGACATCATCGACTTCCTCCTGCGAAGCGTCGGCGACCGCACGCCGCCGTGAGTCCCTGGCTGCTGGCGCTGCTCGACATTGTCGCGATCGCGGCAGTCGCGTGGCTCGGTGGCACGGTGGTGCAGCGGCTGCACCAGCCGCGCATCGCCGGTGAGATGGCGGCCGTGTTCGCCGCCGTGCTGCTGCTCGGGGGGCAGATCGCCGACGTCGTGCCGGGCCAGGAGGCTCAGGGCACGATCGCCGACCTGTTTCCCGAGACGGCGCTCACGCTCGTCACGGCCGTCGGCACGCTGGGGTTCATCCTGTACATGCTGCTTGTCGGCATCACGATCGATCCCGCGCCGATGCGCGAGCGCGGCGGTGCGATCGTGCTCCTCGCAGCCGCGACGGTCGGCGCGATGCTGGCGCTGGCGCTCGTCGCCGGGCCGCTGCTCGCGGACGCCGGCGGCTGGAAGCCGCGCGATGTCAGTGATGGCGTCTTCGTGCTCGCCCTCACCGCCGTGCTCGCGGCCAACGGCCTGCCGATCGTCGCGCGCATCCTCGAGGACCGCGCGATGACGCACAGCCCGGTCGGCTCGACGGTGATCGTCGCTGCGACGCTTGCCACGGCGCTGGCGCTGATTGGGGCTGCAGTCGCGATCGGCGGCGGTGACGTTACGGCCGCCGGGCGCGTCGGGCTGCGCGTCGGCGCCGGCCTCGTCCTGCTCGCACTGGCGCTTGCCATCGCTCGCGCGCGCTGGTTCTCGCTGCCGCCGATCGTCGCGCTGGTCGCGGTCGTCGCGCTGGCGGTGGGGTCCGCGCTCGTCGGCGACGAACTGCTCCGTAGCCTGCTGATCGGGCCGCTCATCGTCGGTGTCGCTGTCACCAAGGCGGCCAGTACGGCGGTTGCAGTCGAGCGCTGGCTCGGCGTCGCCGTGCGGCGCGTCGGCCTGCCGGTCTTCATCGGCCTCGCCGCCCTGCACACCGACCTGCGCGAGCTCGGCTCCGGCGTCCTGCTATCCGCGCTGCCCCTGCTCGGCGCAGTGATCGCGCTCAAGCTCGCCGCCGGCTACGCGGCGGCACGGACCGCCGGATTCGCGCCCACCGACGCGCGGGCGATCGGCGCGCTCATGCAGTGCAGCGGGGTCATGACGATCGCGATCTCCCTCGACGTGCTCGACGCCCATCTCATCGACGCGCGCATGCACGCCACGCTCACCCTGGTCGGCCTCGTTACGACGATCGCCGTCGGCCCGCTGCTCCCGCGGCGACGGCGCCGAGTGCCGGCTCGAGCCGGGGGCTGGCGTTCCGGGAGACGCCGTCCGGCAAGAGTTCGAGCGCGCCCGGGAATGCGGAGAGGGGTCGCCGTTTCGATCGCTCGCGACCATGACCAGGATGCCGGTCGGCGCGAGGAGCGACCCTTACGTCTGAGGCGTCGGTGAGCTTCGCTGGGGAGGTGGCACGCTACGTGCGCTCTGCCCGCCGCACACGCCCGGATGCTCACCGAAGCACGATCGCATCGGCGCGGGGGGCTCGAGGGCGTCGAAGTCCTCGGGCAGCACGAGCGTCTCCTCGAACAGCCAGTCCAGGCCGACCTCCTGGGCCCGGCGCGCTCGCCGCGCCCGGAGCGCGCGCTTGGCGTCCTCCTCGGCCGCCAGGCGTTCGCGCCGCCGCTGCGCTTCGAGCGCCGAGCGGCGCTCTTCGGCTGCGCTGACCTGGGACAGCGCGGAGGCAGCGAGGCTCTCACAGAGCTGCACACGCAGGACCCGCACTTCACCAGCGGTCGCCGGCCGGGTGATCCCGCGCCCGTGCACGCCGCAGAAGCGATCCCACGCCTCGGGAAACGTCGCGCACCGAACGCCCTCTTCGGGGAGCTTGCGGAACAGCCGCCGCACGGTGGTCGCGCTGGTCGCGGCCGCCACCGCCGGGCACACGCCGCCCCCGCGCTCGACGAACCCGCCGGTGATCACGGTGCCGCTCGACAGGCCGACGATCATCGCGCGACGCGTGTGCTCGGGGAGCGTGTCGATCGCCTCGCGCAGCTCGAGGACCGGGGAAGGGGGCGGCGGGGTCGACATGATGTCCTGTCCTTTGAGATCGAGCGGGCGTTGATGCAAGAGCGGCCCCTCACGCGCGGCGGGTTCGCCCTCCGGGCGCGCGGGTTACGCGACCATGTGTCGACGCGAGGTGGCGAGGACTTGAGTGCCTGCCGCGCGCTTACGCATCTGGCTGCGTACGACCCGCTTGCCGCGGTCGCGAGAGCGTGCCGCTCGGCGCGAGAGTTCCTCGCACGCGATCCCCTTCGTGACCACTTGGATGGCGCTCGCGTCGTCCTGGGACAAGGAGCTTGCCTTCGAATCGGCCGCCGGCGATCAGCCCGTCGCGCTACAGCCGCGCGACCTGCGCGGCACGTGGAACTCGAGTGCATTCGGGACGCTCGTCATGCGCTGCTATACGCGCGGCGACGGACCGCGTGCGGGCGAGCGTGTAGCTCCTCGCGAGCGCCGAAAGAGCGACGACTGGTACGGCGCGTACCGCTACCACGACGGTGTCGTAACCGGGCGACTGGCCGCCGACGGCGTGTTCCGCGGATGGTGGCTCGAGCAACCGAGGAAGGTCGCCAACAGAAAGGCCGCCACGGGCGCCCGCGCCGAGCAGCACCGCACCGTGGTCAACGGCGGCGCCTTCGCATGGCGGGGGGTCAGGCGAGCGGGCGAGAAGCTCATCGTCGGCTGCTGGATCTACGGTCGCTCCGGGCGCGCCGATCCGGACAAGGCATACGACGTCCACCCAGGCTGGGATCTCGTGCCCCTCGACGGGGGCGCTGGACGAGCCGAGGGACCTTGCCGCCCGCTTCAGCGACATCGACTTCAGGCAAGCCCCTCACGTACCGCGAGCGCGACCGACCGTGCACGACTGCGCGCACCGAGCCTTGTCACCGGATCATGTACTCGGCCCGTGACCGTGCGCTCGCTGCGACACGAGGGGGCAGCATGAGGGGCAGGTGGATCCCGGTGACGGCCGCCGTCGCAGCACTGGTCTTGGCGGGTGGCACGACGGCCTGCGGCGGCGACGGCGAGGGCAGCGACGATGGCGGTGGCGCCGACCAGATCGTCAAGGTTGGCGGCATCTTCGACTTGTCGGGGGACACGGCCGACGTCGGCACGCCGTACGCCAACGGCATCAAGGGCTTCGTGAAGTACTGGAACGAGCACGGTCGTGGGCCCAAGATCAACCTCACCTCCGAGGACTACAAGTACGACTCGAAGATCGCCAAGCGCCTGTACGACGGTCTGAAGAACGAGGGCGTGGTGGCTCTGCAGGGCTGGGGGACGGGAGCCACCGAGGCGCTTCGCCGCCGGGTCACGGCGCACCGCGTCCCGTTCATGTCCGGCTCCCTCGCCGAAACCCTGACCAAGCCGTCGCAGACACCGTTCAACTTCGTCGCTGCGATGTCCTATTCAGACCAGATGCGCATCGCCATGCGATGGATCAGCGAGCAGGCAAGCGGCACCGAGGTCGCCTTCTTGCATCACAACTCGGACTTCGGCGAGTCTCCGCTGAAGGCCGGGGCGCAGGCGGCAGAGCAGCTGGATCTCGGCTTCAAGGCCTACGCGATGCCGGAGAACGCCACGGACTACGTGCCGCAACTGCGCCAAGCGCGCTCGCAGGGCGCGACGTTCGTCGTCATCCAGAACGTCTCCACTCCCGCCGCCCAACTGGCCAAGAAGATCGCCGAACACGCCCCGGACATGGAGATCGTGTGCCTGAACTGGTGCGCCCACCGGTGCGACGATCACTACCGCGGTGAACCGGGGGTGCCGATCGGCGCGACGAGCTGCACCGCCGTTGATTCTGGTCGATCGTGACGAACGCGGTGCGGATGGAGCCCCCGCGTGCGCCACGACCGCCGAGCGGTGGCGCGATCGGCGTGGTCGTGTCGAATAAGGTGCGGATATAGCCCCTTGCGCGACACGACCGCTCCTCCGACCACGAGGATCGCTCCGCGCTACCAGGGCAGAGTGCGGTGCAGCCCGGTAGGAACCACTAGGCGCTAGTCCGCCCACCAGTCGCGCTGTCCCTCGACGTCTTCGCGGCGAGCCTCGCCGAGACTGGGCGCGCCGATGACGATGATCTCGAGGCCCTCCGGCCCGGCCTCGTAGCCTCGCCACGTACCGGGCGGCACGCGCACCGCGTCCCACTCCTTGAGCTCGACGATCTCGTCATCGAGCTTCATGCGCCCGCTCCCGCGCAGGACGACGTACACCTCCTCCTGTTTCTTGTGCGTGTGGCCGTACGGAAAGCGATAGCCGGGCGGGACGCGCTGGTAGCTCAGGCCGGATTGCTCGAGTTCGAGCGCCTCGGTCGCCAAGCGGAACTCCAGGTCCGGCGAGCCGTCGAATCTGGACCCGACGTCCTCCAAATCCTCCTTGAGATTCCTGAGCGTGAACGGCACAGCCGCGATCCTACGCATCTTCAGCGTGGCCGAATCGCTACTCCTTTCGCCTGGTCCCGGCACTCGCACACGCCTGCGCCCTGCACGCAACCAGCACTCTCCCGCGGCCGATCCGGAGGAGCGTAAATAGGTTGTTGCCGGGAGCAGCAAGCGGCGGTGTACGTGGCGCAACAGGTCGAGATGCTCGGGCGGGTCGTCCGTGGCACAGACGACGTCGGCAGCCGTTCGTGCAGTGACCGCAATCCCGCGGTGGGCGACGTTCCGAGCTCCGCCTGTAGCAGGCGGCGAGCGTCGTCGAACACGCGCAGGGCGTCGGCTACCCGCCCGCGCTCCGCGAGCGCCTGCATCAGGTAGCGGTAGCCCGTCTCGCGGTACGGAGCTGCCTCGATCAGTCGTCGCGCGGCGCGTTCTGTCGTCGAGAGTCGCGACCCGCCCAAGCCAAGGCCGCACGCCGCGAGGCATTCCAGGGCCCGCAAGCGCACCTCCTCCAGCCGCCGGCGGTCGCCTTCGGCCCAGCTTGCGTCGACCTGCGGAAGAAAGCCTCGCTCGGCGACGCTCAACGCGACCTCGGCGGCGCTCGCCGCCTCTTCCCAGCCCGACCGCTCCAGCGCATCTTCGGCGCGCTGGACCTCCTCGAAGGCAGACTCGATGTCGACCGACGCATCGGCGGGCAGCTCGAGCCAGAGCTCGGACCTGCCACGGATCGTGCCATGGCCGAGCGCCTTGCGTAGCCTCGACACGAGCGAGCTCAGCGCGTTGTCAGGAGAGGCCGGCGGCTCGTCGAGCCACAGCGCCTCGATGAGCTCCTCCCGCCTGACGGGCCGCTGCCGGTGTAGCGCGAGGTATGAGAACAGCAGGCGCGCCTGGCGTCCGCGAATGCCCGCCTCAAGCCGCCGCCCTTCGATCTCGACGGCAAAACCACCGCAGAGTTGGACTTGAGTCCTCTCGTGTTCGGTCAGGTTCGCCAAGCGTGATCCGGCATTCACCCGCAGAGGCCGGGATTCAGGCCAGCGTACTCCGAGCGCTTGGCCACCGTAACCCCAAGACGCGGACGAGAACGGCTGCTGAGAAGTCCGCGCCGATTCGACGAGAGCGCTCGTATTCGCGAAGACCAGCACTGCTGATTGGCGTCTTGCGCCGATGCATCAAGCCCCATCGCGGGCTCCGCGCCCGGCCTGCTTGCGAGCGTCGGAGATGGCGGGGTCACAGCGGGCGGGCAGTTATTACGGGTCTCAAAACAGCCCTGCGAGCGCGTTGACTTCCGGTTGCCGGCGGGAGTAGAACGGACTCGATTCGTATTGCTCTTCAAGGAGGTGCATCCAAATGATCGAGGACCGTGAGGCGGTCGATCAGGACATCGAGGAGACCCTGGGGCTGGTCCCCGAGTTCTTCGAGCGCGTTCCCGACTACCTGCTTCCGACCGAGTGGGCGAGCTTCAAGTCGCTGCAGCTGTCTGACCAGACGGCGATCCCGAACAAGTACAAGGAGCTGATCGGGCTCGCGGTGTCCGGTGCCACCCGCTGCCGGTACTGCGTCTACTTCCACACCGAGGCGGCCCGGCTGTTCGGCGCCACCGAGGACGAGATCGTCGAGACGGCGCTGATCGCCAAGAACACGATGGGCTGGAGCACCTACCTGAACACGCTGCAGTTCGACTACGACGCGTTCGTCAACGAGTTCGACCAGATCACAGCTCACGTGCGTGCGCAGACGGCGGCCGGCGCAACCGCCTGAGCATGCTGCGGCTGCCACCGGCTCCGTCTCGGGGGCCGGCGGTCAGTCCTCGCCGTGCGGCTCGTCGCTCAGGCGGTCGCGCGCGCGGTCAAAATCCGACAGCACCCGCTCAAGCGCGTCGAGCACGGTGGCGGGTGGAGGCTCGGGCGCGGAACGCATCGCTTCGAGGGCCATTCGCGCCGCCGCCACGAGCGTCGATAGCTCCTGGCTCGTGGCGGTGACAGTGAAGACGTTCTCGCGAGCGCGCTCGATCCGCATTCCCATGCCGACATTAGCGTCGATCGTCGCAAGCGGCCGAGTACGCGCTCGCCGAACGGCGGCCGGTATAGCAGTGCCGGCACGCCACGGATCACATGCGCGCCGCGACGGCGGTGTGGCTCGGCGCGCGACGAGCCGCACTCGCCGTTCGTCGGGGTTAGATCTGCTCGCACGTGACGACCGGCCCGCGCGGGTGAGAGCGTTGCAGCCGGTTTGACGGCTCGCGGCAAACGCGGGGTACATGACATGACGTTCTCCATCCGGCTCAACCGCGTGATCTTGGTGGGGATCACAGCAGCCGCGATGGCCTGGCCTCTCGCGCGGGCGGCTCACGCTGGACCGCGGGAACCAGCCGTCCCAAGCGCCATCGAGGCCCCCGATGGCTACAAGGTGTTCCTCATCGGTCACGCCGCCGGCGTGCATGTCTGCGCCTGCAATGCCACCTCGAGCGGCTTTGCGTGGACCTTCGTCGCTCCCCGCGCGAATCTGTTCGGCACGAACGGCAAGCTCATCGCCACGCACTTCGCTGGGCCGACGTGGCAGGCCAAGGACGGCAGCACGGTCGTCGGCGCACGCGTGAACGGCGTCACGGCCGATGCCAGCGCCATTCCCTGGCTGCTGCTGTGAGCCGTCTCGACGACGGCAGGCTCCGACGGCGACCGGCTTGTGAAGACGACCTTCATCCAACGGATCAACACCACCGGCGGCCTCGCGCCCACGCCGCGGACTGCAACCCGGCAACGGCCGGCACCGAGGCCGAGGTGCCCTATACCGCCGACTACTACTTCTGGAAGGCGACCGGCGGCTGAACGTCGCGCAGGAAGCTGAGCTGATCTGGAGCACATTCCGGCCCGGCCCGCGCGACTCCGCCCGACGACTACCGCGCCCACGCCACCCAGCGCGTGGTCGCGGGCGCCGCACATCCGGCGTTCCCGCCTCCCGCGAAAGGGGCGCACTCCGCGGTGCGGGCCGGCCGTCTGGCGCCATCCGGGAGGGCTCTCGGCGGGTGCCAGGGGGGACTTATCAGCAGTAGAGACAAGAGGCGGCTGTGAGGCGTCAGCGAAATGAGGACGGATCGCGCAACGGAATGAGATGAGCGGATCGCATCCGTGCCCGCTGACCACGCCGCATGCATACAGGGTGCCGCGCGCTATCGGATTGCGTGGAAACCAGCACTCTCGGCCGTGCACGCGCTCGCTGCTCAAGTCAGGCGATTGCGACAGCTGAGATCGTGAGAGGCAACGCGGCGAGGCTGTGCCTAGGCAAGACGCCGGGACATCGGACGGGCTGGCGGCGCTGCTGCTCCTCGTCCACTGCAAGCGCCTGAGACAGCCGTCGAGATGCCCGCATTCGCCATGCGCGCGCGAGCCTCACTGCGCCGAGTCCGCGGCGCCTGCCAGCGCTCGAAGCGTTGAGCGGAACTGCGCGAAGCGACCGCTTCCGAGCTTGTCCTCCCAGTCGTCCTCGAGGCGCCTTACCGAGTCTCGAATCTCACGGACCGCTGCCTCTCCCCGCTCGGTCAGATGAACGAGCGTCGCCCGCCGGTCGGATGGGTCCGGGTGGCGCTCCAGATACCCCTTCCCCTCGAGCTCGCGGATCAGGTAGGTGATCGCCTGACGACTCATCCCGGCACGCTCAGCGAGGGTCGTGACCCGCACTCCTCGCGGGGACGGGTACTGGAAGACGGCGAGGTGGGCGGCTCCGATATCGCCAAAGCCGGCGGCAAGCAGGTCTCGCTGGATCCGGGTTCGCGCGGTCTGCCAGCAGGACCGAAGCAGAGCCCCAATCAGAGGCTCCTCGCTCGAGGCTCTCGACTTCGGCTCCATCCGACTGATAAGTTTACGCAAGTCTTTTGCCTACACTGGAGGACGCAATGTCGGACCCGATCGCGGTGATCATCCGCTTCAACGGCGACCCAGACGACCTGCTCGAGCGCTTTGAGAAGGCGCGTCAGGCGTGGATCGAAGCGCAGGACGGGGACTACAGCCCACCCGCCTTCTACGCCGTCTGCAAGACCGACGAGGGGATCGTCATCGTCGACGGCTGGGAAAGCGACGCCGCCCACAAGGCCTTCGGCCGGCGGATGGGTCCCTACCTCGAGAAGGTCGGGATGGGTATGCCTGATCACCTCGAGCATCTGTGGATCGAGAAGCTCGGCTGGGACTGAGCGCGCTCGAACTCTCGCATCGGCTGAACGCGAGTGCGCCCGCGCTCTGCCCTGCACGCCTGGTTCGGACGACCGACGGAAGCGTAACTCCGGCCCGACGCGTGGGCACCCGGTGCATAGGCACGACGTCGCCGTCTGCGAGCTCGCCATCGGTGGGAGCTCAAGCGCGTCGCTGTCGCAACGAGGCAGAACCGGCACCCGCGGCAGTGCCGGTATGGACGAAGACGGGGAGCGCGGTTGCCTCGGTCTACGCGTGTCGCTTAGCTCAGGCCAGTGCTCAACGGCATGATCCGGGTCGGCGACAAGCTCGCGATGGCTGCCCGGGTGCCCGGGCAGCCCGCCCTGCTTGCGTCCCGAGGCCTTCCTTGGGCCGCTTGGCGCGCGCCGCCGGCGAATCACGCGACGGCGGCAGCGAGCTGTTGCGCGAGTCGCGGCCAAGCTGGCGCTTGAGCTCATCGACCTCCGCTCGCAACGCCGCGACCGACGCCGTCAGCGTCATCACCAACTCAACGATCGCCTCCGGATCACGATCGATCGCCGCTCGCAGCTCATCGCGCCGCACGACCGCAACATTCCCTGCACGATCAAGGGATCCTGCCCGCCCCCGCGACGACCCCCTGAACGCTTGGAACGCCGGGATAAACCGGCCTGGAGAAAGGAATGAGAACGTCCGACACTGAAGGAGTAGCGACCCGCAGTGGCCCCGAGTCGTGCGCCGTCGTCCGTGAGGGCGTCGGTGAAGCGTTGACAGGGGTACGTGCAGGCTCGGCTATTGAGCCGCGAAATCAAGAGTTCCGGGGTGCCGACGTCGTTAAGCGAGGCGGAAGGCAACATCGCTGGTCGCGTTATCGCGAGTGGCCGGCGGACCCCGCGCGGTCGAAGACCCGGTGCATGCACGGAGTCTCCAGGCGCGAGAACCGGGAGGTCCCCGTGGTCGCCCGTGCTGGTCGATGATGCCCCGTCCTGGATGGTTCGCGGGGTGGCATGTCGGCGGGCGGCGGGCCGTGAGGGCAACGCTGAGGCGGTAATCCCTCGACGAACGACCGCGGGAAGTCAGACAGCCCCGTAGTACCTGCGAAGCCGCCGAACAACGCCGCGCGAGCGGTCGCGGAGGTGGTGGAGGGAAGGGGGCTGCCCGAGGGGAACGCGGCCAGCAACACGCGCCCCGGACGCAGAGCCGGGCAAGGCGCGCCGAGTGCGCTGGATCGCGTGCGACGGATCGCTCAGCAAGATAGGGACGCGAAGTTCACCGCGCTCCTGCACCATGTCGGTGTCGATCGCCTGCGGACGGCGTATTGGGCGTTGCGTCCGATGGCCGCGCCGGGTGTCGACGGTGTGACGTGGCATGAGTACGGGCGGGGCTTGGAGGGCAACCTCCGGGATCTTCACGCCCGCGTTCATCGTGGGAGCTACCGGGCGAAGCCGGTCAGGAGGGCGTACATCCCCAAGCGGGACGGGCGGCTGCGGCCGCTCGGTGTCGCCGCGCTGGAGGACAAGATCCTTCAGCGCGCCGTCGTCGAGGTGCTCAACAGCATCTACGAGGCGGACTTCCTGGGCTTCTCCTACGGGTTCCGGCCGGGCCGTTCTCCGCATGACGCGTTGGACGCGCTGACGACCGGGATCAAACGCCGCAAGGTGAGCTGGGTGCTCGACGCGGACATCCGCGACTACTTCACATCGTGGGATTCGAGCACCACGACGATGCGCAGCGGTTCCTCGCTGACCGGCGCGACAGGCTCGCGCAGTTCACCCTGGATCTGCATCCGGAGAAGACACGCCTGATTGAGTTCGGCCGGTTCGCGGCCGAGCGTCGAGCCAGAAGCGGGCTCCGGAAGCCTGAGACGTTCGAGTTTCTCGGGTTCACGCATATCTGCACGAAGTCAAGGACCGGACAGTTCATGGTCAAGCGCGTCACCAGCAAGAAGCGGATGCAAGCCAAGCTCAGCGAGGTCAAGACCGAACTGATGCGACGCCGGCATCTGCCCGTCCCCGAGCAGGGGCGCTGGCTCGCCAGCGTCATCCGCGGGCACTGCAACTACTACGCCGTGCCCAGCAACAGCGACGCGATCATCCAATTCCGCACCCAGGCAACCCGGCACTGGTGTCGGGCGCTTCGGCGCCGCAGCCAACGCCACCGTCTGGACTGGGAGCGGAAGAACCGCCTCGCGAACCGATGGCTCCCACCGGCCCGACTGGTCCATCCCTACCCCGAAGTGCGCTTCGACGCCAAGACCCAAGGGAGGAGCCCAGTGCGCTAGCAGTGCACGCTGGGATCTGCGCGGGGGGCGGGCCGGGCCTACGGCGAAGGCCCGTCCCTACCGCGATCACTCAGTTCAGTGCCGTCTGCGTTTCACATTGTCGGACGACAGCCAAATGAAACAATGCGTCACGGAGTTGACTGCTAGTAACGGTCCTCTGCCGCTGCTCGTCCAACTGGGCACTCGTCGGCGTCAACGCGACACTCGATATCACGCGAAGCACAAGCAGCTTCGGACGTGAGATCGGTGCCGACCGGCCGTTCGGCGACGATGCTCGTGTGCCGACGATCAGTCGATTCCTGGGGCTCGTGATCGCGATGTACTTCGATGACCACGATCCGCCGCACTTTCATGCTCTGCACGCCGATGGCGAGGCGAAGGTCCGGATAGACAGCCTCGAGCTGATCGAGAGCACGCTGGCCCGGCGGCAGGTTCGGTTCGTCGAGTTGCATCAGGAGGAGCTCGCGGAGAACTGGCGTCGCGCGCGCACCGGTGAGAGACTGCAGCCGATCGAACCGCTGCAATGATCGGACTGACCCCGCATCTGACGACCGTCGCTGTCCGTGCCCACGGTGTGCTCGGCTTGGTGTTCGACGACGGCCTGGTCGGCGACGTCGAGGTTCTGTCGCGCATGAACGGACCAGTGTTCGAGCACGCCCGCACTGTCGAGGGGTTCGCGGCGGCCGAGCTCGATCTCGAATCCGGAACTGTCACGTGGCCTGGCGGCGCCGATCTCGCGCCGGACACGCTCTACGAGCGCGTCAAGACAGGCGTTTGGCCACAACGTCGCGTCGCGGCGTAGACGGCCCGCTCACCGCGATAGGCGCCCCGCTCACCGCGATCGTCGCTGTCGCCTCGCGCGAGAAGCGGCTGGCAGCTTTGGGCCGGGGCTAGCTTCTGCTCCTCGTCCGGACCGGCACTCTCGCGACCTTGATCTTGGGCGAGGCTGACTCCTTGCTCCGGCTCGTGACGGCGCAAGTCGTCAAACGTTCACGGAGGCGCCACCGCATCGCTGCGTGTCCTAGACGGTTGCCCGGGTGCGAGCGCGTCCGTTCGCTGCGCTTTCATGGCTTCCATGCCATTGCAGCGCGAGGAACGAGACAGCGTGACCCCATTGACGAGCCTCGAGCTCTTGCGCCGTCAGGTTGACGAGCTCCGGCGACTCTTCGAGCTCCTCCTCGACCACACCGAGCTCAAGTACGACGACATCAACGCCAGGTCGTCTGGCATGTTCTTTTTCGGCAGGAACCCGCACCGGTAGGCAGCGCCGAAAGAGGGCGCTCAACGCTACTTCGGCGAGGCTCGTCAGGCCTGGCAGAGCCTGCACGACCTCGCCGCGCAGGCGGTACGCCGCAGCGCCCCGGAGCGGGTGCAACCCCTGGAGGCCGCCGACGAGCTGCTCCGCAACATCATCGAGCAGAACAACACCTGGACTGGCGCGCCCGCCAATAGCATCGAGGCCGTACGCTGCCGCGTGGACGGCTCACTGACGGCGCTGGTCGACCTCCTGGCCGACCTTCCGGCCGCACACGGCGATGGTGGCTGGCTGTTGGTGCCGGACACAAACGCGCTGCTGTTCAAGCCCGACTTGGAGACGTGGCGGCCGCCAGGCGGAGCGTGGACCGTCGTGCTCGTTCCGCAGGTGCTGCGCGAGCTTGACGCGGTAAAGATGCGACGCGGTGACGTTGCCGACAAGGCAGCGGGTGTCATCCGGCGCGTGAAGGAGTACGCGCGCCGCGGCGACACGTTCAAGGGCGTGCCGATCGCTGACTCGCTGTCGCTGCGAGAGGTCGCGGTAGACGCGGATATGGGCGACACACTGCCGTGGCTCCGCGCCGGCCACGGCGACGATGAGCTGCTCGCGGGCGTGCTGGAACTCCGTTGCCAAGATCTCAGCGCGGTCGTGGCTCTGGCGAGCCGAGACCGGAACCTGCAGAACAACGCTCGGCTAGCCCGTTGCTTATACCTGGACAGTCGTCCAGAGGGGCAGCGCCGCGGCGTCCGGCGTCTACCGGATCCTGTCGAGGTGCCGACGATCAGTCGCTTCTACGGGATCGTGATCCGCATGTACTTCGTCGATCACGCGCCGCCGCACTTTCACGCGTTCTACGCCGGCGAAGAGGCGGTCATCGCGATCCAGACTGACGAGATCCTGCGCGGAGCGTTGCCGGGTCGGGCGTTGCGCTTGGTGCGAGAATGGACGGCGATGCATCGCGACGAGCCGACCGCCAACTGGGAGCGACTGCAGGTTCCGGAGCAGCCGGCGCCGATCACCCCATTGCCATGACTGCTGCCCGCACCACGATCACGAATGTCGAGCCCCTCGCCGAGCGGTGGGTTCGCCTGACGTTTGCAGACGGGGCTGTCCACGAGGTCGACCTCTCGGGGCTGCTCCAGGCCGGCGGTGTGCTGTCGCCGATCCGCGACGACCGATCGGTCTTCGAGGCCGTCGCTGTCGATCCGGCGTTCGGCACGATCGTCTGGCCCGGAGACATCGATCTTGACCCGGACGTGCTGCGCGGCGACGACCCGCCAGCGTCCGGCGCCGCACCGCTGCGACGCGTGATCGTACCTGCCTGAGCTGAGACGTGCGGTGGCTGCGGCGAGCCGATCGCCGTCGAGGATCGCGAAGCGCTCGGCGATGCGGTCTGCCATCAGGTCAGCGAGATCGTGGTGCGTGTCGACGTGACCGAGCATCGGCGGATGCGCACGCGCTGCGCGTGCGGGTGCCTGACGCTCACCGATCTGCCCGTCGGTGTGCCCGCGGGCGCGTTCGGACAAAGCGTCGCGGCGGCCGCCGCGACGCTGACCGCCGCGAGGCTATCGCGGCGCGATGTCGCTCGGCTGCTGGGGGATCTGTGCGGCGTGACGGATCAGCGCGGCGTCCGTCGAGCGGCTTGTCAAGCAGGCCGCGGACGCGCTCGAAGATCCCTACATGGGGTCTACCTAGCATCGGAGCAGAAACGCGGGAGTTCGATGCGCGGCCTGTTGCGCGGGCAGCTCCTTCACCGCGCCGGCCAAAGCGCCACCGCGGACGAGGAGCTCTTCGTTGACCGCGCCGGCGGACCGTGCACGCCGCGGCGCATCCGCGATCTCGCCCTCAAAGTGCGCCGCCATACCCTCGCCGGCCGCGCACCCCGCCACGTCGACGATCAAAGCGTCTGGAACCTCGGACTCCTGCTCACCGTTCATCGCGTACGCCGCGCGATCCCAAGCCATGTTCCAGCTGCAGGCCTACCGACTGGGTAGGAGCCTGTCGCCCGGCGACATCGCTGAGCGCTCGGGGCTGTCTCATAACGCGATCGCGAACCTCGAGAACCAGGGCACCACAGCCCTGCGGGCGCTGTCGTTCGACCAGCTCAGCGGCCTTGCCGCGATCTACGGCATCGCGCTCACCGACCTGCTGGACTGGCTGCGATCCGAGCCGACCGGCGCGCACGTTCGACCCGACCCCGAAGACGCAGCCAAGGTCGAAGCCGCCCTCGCCGACGCCGACGAAGCCATCGACCGCGACGGCCTCGCGATCAGCCTGCAGTGGACGCTCGAGCGCACCCAGGCGGCACTCGACGCACTCATCGACACGCTACGCGGCAACGGACAAGCGATCGCGCGCACCAGCTGCGGCCACTACCGCCTGATACCGCGACCCGGCGTCCTGACCGACGACGAGCAACTGCGGCTGCGCGCCGCGGGCGGTCGCGCCGATCGCAACCTCACCGTGCCCGAAGCCAACGTCCTGCGCGTCCTGCTCGACCAGCCAACCATGAGCGCGACGCACGCCATGTTCACCGATCCGAAGGAACGAGACGCGGTCGCGGCGCTGCTGCGGGCGGGAACACTGCTTGAGTTCGACCACGTCCTGCGCATCCACGAAGACGCGGCGTTCAGCCTGTTCACCCGCTACCGGCCACCACAGTCCGTTGTCTCACCGAGCTGCCGCGAAGCCGTCTCATCGAGATGACGTTCCGGTCTCATTCCGATGACGCCTCACACTGACACCTGCTGTAGAACGGCGGGCGAACGACACTGGAGTCTGTGCCACAAGCTGTGCTACGCTTGAGACGTGGCGTCGCGCACAGTCAGGGCTCGACTTGATGCCCGCTCCGAGGCCGACTTGGAGTTGCTACTCCGAGATGGAGGCACCGAATCCGATGTCGTCCGAGCCGCCCTTGCTGAAGCCGCCGCCCGGCGGCGCCGGCGGTCGGCGCTGCGAGCTGAGGTTGCGCGCCTTGCCGCCGATCCAGAGGATCGGCTGGCCCGTGAGGAGGCGCTGAGCGACCTCGACGAGCTCGAGGCGCCTTGGCCGAGCTGACGCGAGGCGCGGTCTGCAGCGTTCGACTCGCTCGCAGTAGTGGTCGCGAGCAATCGGGTCGGCGCTACGCGATCGTCGTGCAAAGCGATGACCTTTGGTTGCTGAACACGGTCGTTGTCGTCCCGACGTCGACCTCGGCTCGCGCAGCTACGTTTCGCCCGGAGGTCGTCGTCGCCGGGCAGCACACGCGGGCGCTGTGCGAGCAGGTTCGAACCGTCGACGCCCGGCGCTTGGGCGGGATGGTCGGGCTGCTCACCGCCGCCGAGCTCCGCAGCGTCGAGGATGCGCTGCAGATCGTCCTCGAGTTGTGAGCCTTCCTCGTCGCGGCGATGCGGCCAACGGGTGTGTCGGACGACATGGAGATGGAACGGTGCGCGGCAGCCAAACGAAACGCAGATGCCAGGGGAGATGAAACGGCCGGGTCTGCTCCGCACCACAGTGACGTGCTCGCTTGGTCGTGTCGGACGTCACGGAGTTGGAAGGGCGCGCGCCAGCCAGATGAAACGCGAACGACAGGTGAATGAAACGCCGTGTGCGAGCCGAACCTAGCCGACAACATGGCCGAGGTCGACGATCGTCTCTTCGACCTCGTCGCCGAGCCCGTCGATGTTCGCATGGCTGGGATCGTGCCCGCCTAGCTCTCCTACCGGGTTATGCATGAGGACCTTGCACCGGTCGCGGTCGTCGGCGATCCTGGTTTGAAACCGGACGATCGCCACGGGTTCATTGGCCAATGCGATGCAGCTCGATTTCCATGATGGTGCTGTTGGGCTTGAGTTCGATGTCGTACTTCTTGGCACCAAACGTCACGCGTAGGTTGCTGAACTGACCGACCGACGGTGGGCTCGCGCCTGGTTCGTCGGAAGCAACCCACAGTGCGGGCTTGCAGTCCGCGGCGGCGATCCCATCGACGCGGAAGCGAAGCGCAGCATCGTCGTAGCTCATCTTGGCTGCTCCGAGAACCTCACGGTTGTCGGTCAGGACAAGCCCAAACTCCTCGTGTTTGGATTCCTCGGGCGCGAGCACCTCGACATCGTCCAATCCGGCTGCGATCGTGCGCTGCCGTCGTAGGGATACCTTCGGAGTCATCTGGAAGAACTCAGCGATACAGGCAGGGGTGTTATCAGGCGGCGGACCAGCGACCCCGCCGCTGCCGCCACCGGGCGATTGTGTGGAGGCTGGCTTGCCATCCCCGCCCCTGTGTGTGGCGGCCACGACTGAGACGAGGACTCCCAATGCGACAAGCGGTAGGCCGGCACCGATCGAGCTGACCCGCAGACCCAACAGGCGCACCTCTCCGCCAGGGCGGTCGGGAAACCGCACGAGCACCAGCGCCCCAAGCGCCACCAGAGCGAAGCCGAGTACAACCAACGCGATCACCCGCGCAGTCTCTCAGGCGGAGGCGCGGCCCGACGGGGGATGGACTGCCCGAACCAAAATTCTCGGTCCACCTGCGGGTCGTGGTGGTGCCGTCGGCGAGCTCGGTGGCTTGGGCGGTGAGGGTGTTGATGCCTTCGTTGAGCTTGTAGCCAACGGCGGTGCTGGGCCAGTCGGTGGGGCAGATCGGCTGTGGCGGGGTGCCGGTGCAGTTGGCGGTGATCGTGTCGCCAGCGACGGTGCCCTCGCTCGCGGGCGGAGCGTTGATACTCGCTGGAGCATCCCGGGTTCGACGGAGAGCGGGTTTGTAGGTTTCCTCTCTTGACTGTCAGGTAGGCCGGGCGCATTGGTGCGCCCGGCCCCCTTAAGAACCGGACGAGCGGCTTTCACCGCATCCGGCTCAAGCAAGCCCTGAAGGCTCGCGGGCGAGCAGAAGTTGCCGGTCGCAGCCGTCCGCGGCGACGTGCCGACGGCGGCAACGAACGTGTAGGAGACGGAGCTTGATTTCGTCCGGCGCGCCGTCCTTCCGCGCGACGATGTGCGTCTTTGCGATCGTCTTGCGGGTGGCCGTCAGCCAGTGCTCCCACTCGCGTGGGGTCTGGGGCGGGTCGTCGGCGGGCAGGAGCCAGGCCCCGCAGAGCGCACAGCGACCGTCCTGCTGCTTGAGCAGCCGCAGGCTGGTCCTGTCGATCGGCAAGGGCGGCGCCTTGCGCCGACGCTCGGCCCAGTACTCGGCCAGTGCGGGGTCATCCGGGGACGCCGCGCTCCTGACCATCTGGTGTCGGACGATCCTGGTCCAGGCGAACTTGAGCAGATAGGCGCCGCTGTTGCGGTCGCCGAACACCCAGCGGTCGCGCCTGGACTTGTTGAACATGCCGAAGTACCGGGCGACCACCCAGGCCCTCGACTTGTTGGAGTGGCTGTAGACGGCCCACTTGTATGCGAGCCGCCACATGTAGTCGTCCAGCGCAGCGAACGTCTCGCTGGACACCACTCCCCGGTAATAGGCGGCCCAACCCCGGATGATCGGGTTGAGTCGTATCAGCACCGCAGCCGCGTTGGCCCCTCGCAGGGCACGCATCTCGGTGCGCAGCCGTTCCCGGATCCGTCTCACAGCCGCCTTGCTCGGCTTGATCAGCAGCTTGCCGTGATATCGGCGGACGTTGCATCCCAGGAAGTCGAAGCCCTCGTCGCGGCAGACGACGCGCGTCTTGTCCTCGTTGAAAGCCAGACCCCTGGGCGCCAGCCAAGCGGCCAGCCGCGCCTTGACCTCGAGCGCCTCGTCCCGCGAGTGGCCCAAGGCGACAAGGTCGTCGGCGTACCTGATCAGCACCGGGCAGCCCGCCACCGTCTGACCGGCATCCGTGCCGGCGGTGTAGTAGCGCACCCCGGCGGCCTGCTCCATCCCGTGCAGCGCGACGTTCAACAGCACCGGGCTGACTACCCCGCCCTGAGGCGTTCCTTCCTCGGTGCGTGACAGTCGACCGTTCTCGACCACGCCCGCCTTCAACCACTGCGCGACCATCCCCCGAGCGGGGAACGTGCCGAGCATGGCCAGGATGTGGTCGTGGGTGATGCGGTCGAACGCCGCCGCCAAGTCAGCGTCCAGAATCCACCGCCGCCGTGGGCTTGGGCCGTTGGCGGTCAGGTAGATCGCGGCGATCGCGTCGTGGCAGCCGCGTCCCGGTCGAAATCCGTAGGACCTCGGCTCGAACCGCGCCTCCCACTCGGGCTCCAACGCGTTGACGACGCGTGCCTGATGGCACCTGTCGGCGATCACGGGGATACCGAGCGCGCGCCGTTTGGCGCTGCCTGGCTTGGGGATGTACACGCGCCTGACAGGCAGGGCCTTGAACGGCTCAGACGGGTGCTGGATCCTGTCGGCCAACTGCATCTTGGCCTCCGGGGTCAGCACCACCTCGCCGTCCACGCCCGCCGTCAGACGACCGGCGTTGCGCTCCGTCACCCGGCGCACGCTCACGAGCGTGTTCGCGCGCGATCGGAGCATCAACTTCTGCAGACTGCGGACCCTTGCGAGGTCCCCCGCCTGCGACGCCGTGAAGATCCGCTGCCGCAACCTCCGTACGCTCGCCTCACACGCGCGCCAGTCGACCTGGCGCCAGTCAAGGGTCGCATCCTCCGGTCCGTTCACCACGCCGACCATGGTCGTCGCGGCGTCCAACTTGTCCGTCAGTTCCGGGGCTTCGGTCATCTTTCTCCTCACAGGCTCACCTGGCCGCGTCAGCCCGCTTTCGCGTCCGGGCACCAGGCCGGTATCCGGCCGGTTATCCGGGGCGGTCGCCTGGAGGGAGCGACCATCGTGTCCCGGTTTCCCGTCGCCTTTCGGCCACCGGCATCTGCTTCTCGGCCATCCGATTCCCGCCGAGGAGTTCGGCCCTCCTTGCGGTCGGCTTACCGGACACGCGATTCGCGCCCGGACCCCGACGGGGTTACCGCGTTTCACACGCACGAGCTACGGCCGGGGGGGGTGCCTCCTATACCCCGAGGACGGCGATGCTCGCCCGACCGACCCCTCATCTCCAGCCGGCGCCTGCCGCTTCTCAGCGGCCAGTCCCTACACCCCGCTACAGCATCCCATCGAGCGAGGCCTCATATAACGAGGCATCAACGGAGGTTCACGCAATTCACCCGTCCGGCCATTCCCCTCGCCTGTAGCCCCCGGATGGAACGAGCGCCCTCGGGCTTCTCCCCCGAGCTTCGAACCCCGCCGACCAAGAGCCGACGACGCACGTCAGGGTGGGGACGGGCCTTGAGCACAAGCCCGGGACAACGCTCACGACACCAGCCGAACCTCCAATCCGCGCATCCACTCGTAAACGTGCGACCTCGCGTCGCACCGAAGCGCTCTGATTATGCCGACCTTCATGCGCAGATCAGCAGGCCCAGACGACGGTCTCGACCCCACATCGGCATAACGCGAACGTCGGCATAGAACCACTTATGCCGACCTCGGCATAAGCCGTTGTTGTCGTCGGTCCAGTCGACGTCGCTGGGGGGCAGGGGTGCTGGTGTGCCAGGCGGGGGCGTAGGGGTCGCTGATGTAGACCTGCGCCCACGCCATCGTGGTTGCGGCGGCCCAGCCGCTCGCGGGCGGCCCCGTGTACGACCACCCGCTGCCGTTGGGCTGCTTGGTGAGCACCCCGAAGATCGCGTTGTGGAATTCCCCCGATTTTGCGGAGTCTCGATCACTTGCGGCGAAAGCGCCGTGAAAGGATGGGACACCGATGCCGAAGACGAGGCCTGCCTACCCGGAGCAGTTCCGGCGGGAGGCGCTGGAGCTGGTCCGTCAGGGCCGCACGATCCCGGATGTCGCCGGGTCGCTGGGCGTGTCGTCGCAGTCGCTTCGCAACTGGAAGCGTCAGGACGACCGTGACCGCGGCGAGCGCGACGACGGGCTGACCAGCGCTGAGCGCGAGGAGCTGCGGATGCTCAGGAAGCGCGTCAAGCGCGTCGAGCAGGAGCGCGACATCCTCAAGCGCGCCACGGCTCTCTTCGCGAGGGAGACCGAGAGCCGGTGAGTGTCTACCGGCATATCTCGGCGGAGAGAGCCCACTGCGCCTTCCCGTTCTCCCTGATGTGCGAGCTGCTGGGCGTGTCTGCGTCGGGGTACTTCGCGTGGTCGCGGGATCGTGAGCTGACCGACGCGTGGCTGACTGAGCGCATCCGGCGGATCCATGCGGCAAGCGGCGGCCGCTACGGCAGCCCGCGCGTGCACGCTATGCTGGCGCGTGAGGGCATCGGTGTGGGTCGCAAGCGTGTCGAGCGGCTGATGCGCGCGGCGGGCCTTCAGGGGGCGTTCAGGCGCCGTCGCAGGGGCTGCACGGTGCGCATCGAGGGCGTGGAGCCCTTCGGTGACCTCGTCGGCCGTGACTTTCGTCCGACGCCCCGGATCGCGTGTGGGCTGCGGACATCGAGCAGATCAAGACCGGGGAGGGCTGGCTGTACCTGGCCGCGGTGCAGGATCTGTTCAGCCGCCGGATCGTCGGCTGGAGCATCGCCACGCGCATGCGCGCTGAGCTCGTCGTCGACGCGCTGCAGATCCGGATCACAGCTCACAGATCGATACGGCGTTCCTGTGGCTCGACCTCGCCGGCCACCTCGCGAGCATCTGGAGGCATGTGGTCGCCGCAGCGGCACTGGCATACGGGCAGTCCTTGCCCGGTAAGGACTGGAGCGATCCCGATGTCGATGTCGCCCTCGAGGCCTGGCTGGCGAGCGATCTGCTTTTCGCCGCATTCACGGATCTGAACGCGCAGCGACACCGCCATCGTTGACCGAGGAACTCGGAGCCTCCAAGGTGCTTCGCTGACATGAAGGCGGCGTATACACGCTGACACCAAGGCGGTGTTCCCGCTGACACGGAGGTGGCGTGCTGTGAGGCGTCAGCGAAATGAGACAGATCGCGCAACGGAATGAGACGAGCGGGGTGCATCCGTGCCCGCGGCCATCGCGCCGTCGCTGAGACGGCGCAGCGTGGCCGCTGACCACGCCGCATGCGTACAGGGGTCTGAGAGTTCGTGCGGAAACCCGGGATAAGGAGCACGCGGCGACAGCGCAGCGCGCTGTCGGATTGCGTGGAAAGGAGCGCTCTCGGCGCGCTCACGCGACGACTGCTGCGGGCAGGCGAATGCAGCAGTTCACTCGACTTTCGTGATCTCAGGCGGCGTTGAGTGCTGACGGTGACGGGGCGGGCGTGATTTGTGGTGTGCTGGTCACGGTGGGTGCTTGTGCGAAGTATTCGTGGCGGATCAGCTCGCGGCGTAGCGCGGCGAGCATGTCGGCGTAGCTGATCGTGTTCTTCTGGCGGTACCACGGCGCCGCCCTGCGGCGGGCGTGCAGGTCGGCGTCGGTGTTGCCGTGCAGGGCGTACCAGGCGATCGTGATCGTCTGGGCGAGGAACCCGAACGGGACGGTGCGCTGGACCGCGCGTTGGACGCGGTTGCGGGCTTGGCCGACGCCGTGGGCCTTGGCTTGTTGGTGTGCGGTCTCGATCGTCCAGCGGCTGTCGTAGCGCGCGATCAGCTCGGCGCTGCTCGCCGTGGTGTCGGTGCTGGCGATCGCGACGTCGTAGCCGTCGCTGCGATCGGGCTTGCGGATCAGCATGACCGTGACGGGGCGCGTGTAGAAGGGCCCGTACCACAGGCAGGTCGTGCTCCAGACGTGCTCGACGCGGGCCTTGGCGTCGGGGCCCGTGATCGTGACCGCTTCGAACGCGGCGGTCGTGGCGAGCTGCGCGAGGCTGGCCAACCGCGTGCCCTTCAATGCGGGCCGTCCGCGCTTGCCGGTCGGGGGCGGCGCGAGCGCGAACACGGCGGCGTTGGCGCGCATCCGGGTCGTGACCGTGACGCGCTGGAGCAGCCCACGCCACGCCTTGGTCGCGTAGGCGCCGTCCATCACCAGCTCGACGATCCGGGTCGGGAAGCGCCCCACGATCATGTCCACCAGCGCCCGTGCCAGCTCGGGCTGCGACGGGCGATCGGGATGCTCGTCGTCCTTGGGCCGGAACAGCCGGAACAGGATCGGCAGCGCGACCGGCCGGCCACCCAGGCAGTCGAGCTGCACGACGAGCACGACGACGACCCAGCAGTTGCCCCAGCGCGTGCGGCGCCCGGAGCCCTCCGGCTGGGCGCCGTCGTGCAGGTAGTGCGCGCCCCACACGCGGCGCCCGGAGCGGCCGAACAGCGTATCGTCGACCGCGAGGCGGATCGGCGCGCCCGCCGCCACGAACACCTCAACCAGGAAGTCCAGCAGCGCCAGCCCGAGCGCGTCGGGATCCCAGCGTCGGCGCGCGAAGAAGTCATGCGCGCGGCTGTGATGCCACTCGCCCGCCAGCCCGGCGGCCTGCAACATCCCCGTGATCGTGCAATCCCGGATCCGGCCGACGAACCCGACCATCAGCATCGTGAACGTCTGAAACGTCGGTTGCGTAAACGCGGGGCGACAGAGGGACAACAGCCCGGCCAGCGAACCGGGAACATGCAAGGGCATCGGCGGCGCCTCCGTGGGAAACGCCACGACCCGGCTGCAATCCGGGGCGCGGCAGATCGACTAGACGCCCCACGACTTCGAGGCCGCCGCCGATGCTCCTTCGCCCCGCCCAGCCGCGCCGAAGCGCCAGCGCGCGCCGCCGCGCTCAGCCCATCAACCGACCGTCACACGCGCCAAAAGCCCGAAACTCGAGAGTTCAGAGACAACGGGATAATCGACGCATGCAGGACCCGGAACGTCGGCTTCGCCAGTTACTCGCTCGCCATATTCAGTTCCGGGCCGAGGACGCAGCACGTCAACCACTGGACGTGGGCGCGTGTTACCAAGCGGTCGCGCTCGTTCGGCTGTGGCAGTCGGCCGGCGACGAGTGGGACAAACCCGAGGCGTTCGGCCACTTCGACCACCTCATGGCGGATCACGAGCTTGGCCCGGCCGTCATAGGCGTTTCCGAGGACGAGCTACGGAGCGCGGCAAACGCCGTCGCTGAGGCGGCACGAACGCTCTCGTGACGCCGCCGGCGCGCTGTCGCTTCGAGGCAACAGCGGCAGCGGCCGGCGAGTGCCCGTTCGGACGACGAGCGGCAGCGGCGCGCGTATTCGAGCGTCTGGCGCACCGGGGAGGAAGTCCGCGACATCGTGGTGTGCGCTGGCTTATTGTGACCCGCATGCATCTCACAGCGCGCCCCGGATGAGGCGGTGGGGAGTCGCGTCCCGAGTTCGGTGGGCGCTGCTGTTCGGGCTGGCCGGTGTGCTCGCGGGCTGTGGTGGTGCCGGCAGCCAAAGCGGCCAACGCCCGCGCACGACGAGCGAGCTCGAAGCGTTCTGCCAGCGAAACGTGGGCGCATGCGACAACCCGGGAGCCGCGTCCGACACGAGCGTGATCACGCCCGCTGTAAGCGCTCGGGGGTGGAAGAAGCGCGCATGCCCACGCCACGTACTCGATCCCGGTGCGCACGCGCCTGAAGGCGTCGTGCGTGCGCTGCGCAGCGCCGTGCCGCGCCTGCTCAGAGTGTCGGCCTACGGGCACGACAGCAAACTCGTCCCAGAGAACACCGACGTGCTGGACATACGGCCGCTGACAAACCCAGACGTCGACCTGCCGGGCATCAGCACGCTCAGAAACTTCTCGAGCTACTACGAGCGCGCGGCCCGGCGGCTATGCGGCCGAGTCGTCGCAACGCGGTCTTGGGGAGCGATCCTGACCTTCCCCGAGGCTCAGGGAGTCGCGCTGTCGTTTCGCGTGATCCTCTTCGCCCGCACCCCCAAGGGCTGGAACGCCTGGTACCCGGCGACGAAGGAGTAGACCGGTGGCGACCGTTCCTCTTTGGGCGATCGAATCGATCGACGGGCGAGTCAGGGGAGCGGACGCTGCCGCTTTGGGACGAAGAGCACCAGCGTGCTGGTCACGTTGACTCGCGGCGCCTACTCTCGCGCAGCAAGCGGATCACGACGCCGACCAGTGTGGGCGCGATGGCGAACGGCAACGCGAGAAGCGCCATCGGGCCGAATGCGATCAGCAGGGTCCCTCCGGAGTCGCAAAACGGGTCACAGCTGCCCTCATGTTGTGCTGGATTGCCGGCGGTCGGAACCACGAGAAACACGATGGCGATGAGTACGGCGACGACGATCGCTCGCCTCGGCGCACCCGACAATCCAATCAGCACGCCCGCCGTGACCACACCTGCCAACGCGAACGTCTGCAGCGAGCCGTCGTCAGCACGGAGCACCACGACCCACAAGCCCGCTGCAACCGCTGCCAGCACAAGCAACCGCCTCATCGCAGAAGTCTAAGCGCGCGAAAC
>JBOGYT010000127.1:0-10329 GCA_050696955.1 Solirubrobacteraceae bacterium
CGGAGCCGGAGCCCGAGCCGGAGCCGGAGCCCAAGCCGGAGCCGGAGCCCGAGCCCGAGCCGGAGCCCGAGCGCTCCGGGAGCATCCCTCCGCCGTCAGCAGAAGAGCCCGAGCCCGAGCCCGAGCCCGAGCCGGAGGAGCCGGTCGCCTCGGACGAGCCCGCGGCGGCCCCCGAGCGCGGCGGATTCCTGCGCGGGATCAGGCGCCGCCTGGGCGGCGGCTAGCAGGCCCGCCTAGAACTCACATTCGTCGGCGTCGTGACATCCGCGCGCATGTTGCGCGCCATCATGCGCAACGCGGCGTCGGCGAGGTCCCCGAAGGCTCCTCATGATGCGTCGCAACTACCCACGCGCGCGGGCGAAGATTTCGCCGGCCGACTACAGCTAGCGGCTCGGCGCCGGCGCGCTCCAGCCCGCCCGCGGATCGGGCAGCGGCGTCAGCCGCTCCTCGATCTCCGCGCGATGGCGCTCGAGCCACGGCGGCAGGATGATCTTCGTCCCGAGCTCCTCGAGCGGCAGATCGACCGTGAAGCCGGGCTCGTCGTCAGCGATCTCGTAGAGCACGCCGCCGGGCTCGCGGAAGTAGATCGAGTGGAAGTAGTGCCGGTCGATGACGTCCGTCGACTGCACGCCGGCGTCGCGCAGGTGGTCGACCCAGCGCGGATGCTCGGCCGCCGTCGTCCCCCACGCGATGTGGTGCACGGTCCCAGCGCCCGGAACGCCGCGCTCGTCCGGCGCGCCGTCCCACGTGATCGTGGAGCGGCGCTGCTCGGCGGCGAGCTCGAAGCGCTCCGCCGCGTCGGCGTCCTCGAGGCGCGTCGCGCCGAGCACGTCCTCGAGCAGCCGCGCGCTCGCCTCCGGCCGCGCGCTGTAGGCGCGCACGCCGAGGAAGCCCTGGAGCGCGTGCTGCGCCGGGATCTCGGGGTGGTAGGCCGTCAGCGCCGGGTTCGTCCGCCTGCCGGTGATCAGCTCGTGGCCCATGCCCTCCGGGTTGGAGAAGCGCAGCGACCGCGAGCTGCGCTCGGTCGCCACGCCCTCGGCGGTCAGCCGCTGCTCCCAGAAGTCGAGCGCCTCCGGGCCCTCGACGGCCCACTCGATGCGATGCACCATGCCCGCGCCCGCGCGACCCGGAGCCGCGCCGGGGTACTCGAAGAACGTCAGGTCGGCGCCGGGCGAGCCCTCTTCGTCGGCGTAGAAGAGGTGGTACACGGTCGGGTCGTCCTGGTTGACGGTCTTGGCGACCATCCGGAGCCCGAGCACGCGCGCGTAGAAGTCGACGTTCCGGGGCGCGTCGCCGGTGATCGCCGTGATGTGGTGGATGCCCTCTAGCCGCATGGTGTGCCTCCGACGAAAGTAATTGCACAGACAACTATATCACCGGAGCGCAGCGACCGCCACCGGGGCGCAATGGCCCCGTTGGCCAAACGATGCCCAGCGGTCTTGGCCCCGTTACCCATGGCGGCCCGTGTGTCGGACATCGAGAATGCGGGCAGATGAGCGAGGTGGACAGCGCGCGGCTGGCCAGCGCATACCGGCCGGTGGAGGGCTTCTACGACGAGATCTTCGATCCCGCCGGGAATCCCCGCCCGCACGCGGCCGCGCTGGCCGCGAGGCTCGAGCAGCTCGGGCCCGAGCAGCTTGCGGCGGTCGGCCGCCGCCGCGACGCGATCTTCCTTCAGCAGGGGATCACGTTCGACACGACCGGTGAGGACGGGCCGACGCTCGAGCGCCCGTTCCCGCTCGACCTCGTGCCGCGCATCCTCCCGGCAGGGGAATGGACGCACATCAAGCGCGGGCTCGCCCAGCGCATCCGCGCGCTCAACCGCTTCGTCGACGACGTCTACCACGCGCGCGAGATCGTGCGCGCGGGCATCGTCCCGTGGCGGCTCGTCGTCAGCCGCAGCCACTTCGCCCGGGCCGCGCACGGCATCCGACCGCCCGGAGGCGTGTACTGCCACGTCGCCGGTTGCGATCTCGTCCGCGACGCAGACGGTTCCTGGAAGGTGCTCGAGGACAACGTCCGCACGCCGTCGGGCATCTCCTACGTGCTCGAGAACCGCACGGCGATGACGCGCCTGCTGCCGGGCCTGTTCGCGGAGTACCGCGTGCGCCCGGTCGATCACTACCCGCAGCTCCTGCTCGCGGCGTTGCGCGCGGTCGCGCCGGCCGCCGAGGGGGAGGCGACGGTCGTCGTCTGGACGCCCGGCCCGCTGAACTCGGCCTACTTCGAGCACGCCTTCCTCGCCCGCCAGATGGGCGTCGAGCTCGTCGAGGCGTCCGACCTCGTCGTGCGCGACGACGTGCTGTACATGCGCACGACCCACGGACTGCAGCGCGTGCACGCCGTCTATCGCCGCCTCGACGACGACTTCATCGACCCGCTCGAGTTCCGTCCCGATTCTGCGCTCGGCGTGCCCGGGCTGCTGCGCGCCTACCGGGCGGGCGCCGTCGCGCTCGCCAACGCGGTCGGCACGGGCGTCGCCGACGACAAGGCGATCTACCACTACGTCCCGCAGATGATCCGCTTCTACCTCGACGAGGAGCCGCTGCTCGACAACGTCCAGACCTACCTCATGTCCGATGACGACGAGCGCGAGGAGGCGCTGGCGCGCATGGACGAGCTCGTCTTCAAGCCGACCGGCGAGTCCGGCGGCAAGGGCGTCTTCATCGGCCCGGCGACGGACCCGGTCGAGCTCGCCGGCCTCGCCGACGTCATCCGCCGCTCGCCGGAGAAGTGGATCGCACAGGAGGTCGTGTGCCTGTCGACCGTGCCGACCGCCGACATCGACGGCGTGCTCGCGCCCCGCCACGTGGACCTGCGCCCGTTCGCGGTGTTCGGCGAGACGATCAGCATCGTCCCCGGCGGCCTGAGCCGGGTCGCGCTGGTCGAGGGTTCGATGATCGTCAACTCCTCGCGCGGCGGCGGCTCGAAGGACACGTGGGTGCTCGAGGACGGCGACGACCGCTCCGACCGCGTCGCGCCGGCGCACCCCGAGAGCCTGCCGCCCGCCCTTCCCGACCTCCGCTACGGCGCCTGGACGAACCAGGCCCAGCAGCAGCAGCAGTAACGGCCATGCTCGCCCGGATCGCCCAGGAGCTCTTCTGGCTTGGCCGCAACCTCGCCCGCGCAGAGCAGACCTCGCGCCTGCTCGACGGCGTCTTCCAGGCCGATCTGCAGGGCCGTCCGGAGGAGCCCAGCGCCGCGCGGCTGTCATGGGATGCGCTGCTGCACATCATGGGCGGCGGCCGCCCGCAGTCCGCCGCCCCCGCCCGCCGCGACGAGGCGATCGACGCGCTGACGCTCGATCCCGACAACCCGGCCTCCGTCGTGGCGTGTATCGCGCGCGCGCGCGAGGGCGCCCGCGCCGTGCGCGACGTCATCTCGGCGGAGATGTGGGAGGCGATCAACACGACCCACCTGCGCCTGCGAGACGGCGACATCTCGACCCGCCTGCACGCCGGCCCGTACTCGATCTTCCAGCACGTCAAGGAGCGCTCGGCGCTCTTCTGGGGCCTCACCGGGCGCACGATGCTGCGCGACGAGGCCAGCGCCTTCCTCAACGCCGGGGGCCGCATCGAGGCCGGCGACATGGTGCTGCGCATGCTGCGCGTCGCCCTGCCGGCGCGTGCCGACGACCTCGCCGACGGCCAGGCGATCGCGCTGTTGCAGGCGGTCGGCGGCTTTCAGGCCTACCGCCGCGCGGTCCCCGCGCCGCCGCACGCCGGACCCGTCGCGCGCTTTCTCATGTTCGAGCGCAACTACCCCGACTCGGTCGCCGCCGCCGTCGACGCCGTCAACGCGGCGCTGCGGACCGCCGACGCGTCGCCGCGCAACTCCGAGCCGATCCTGCGCCTCAGCCGCCTCAGCGCGGATCTCGAGTTCCGCCGCGGGGCGGAGGGCGACGCCGACCTGCGGGTCACGTGCCAGGAGGTCCAGCGCGAGCTGGGCTTCGTCGACGCCGATATCGCCCAGCGTTACTTCGGCGGCGCAGTCGCGGCATAGTGCCGGGCCCCATGCACTTCTCGATCCGCTACCTGACGGAGTACGTCTACGACGCGCCCGTCGCCGACAACCTCAACGCGCTGCGCGTGCGGCCCGCGACGACCTCGACGCAGCGCTGCGACGAGTTCACCGTGCGGATCGATCCCGAGGCCCGCATCGGGCGCCACTCGGACTACTTCGGCACCGAGGTGCTCGAGTTCGGCATCGTGCGGCCGCACTCGCGGCTGACGATCGACGTGCGCGCGCGCGTCGTGACCGCCGAGCCGCCCGAGCCGCCGGAGGCCGAGTGGGACGAGCTTCAGACCGAGGCCTACGCGGAGGCGGCGGGGGAGTACCTGCTGCCCGGGCCGGACGAGCCCGACGACGTCGACGAGATCGACGAGCTGTGCGCCGCGGCGCGCGGCGTGAGCCCGCTCGCGACATTGCGGGATCTGTGCGAGCTCATCCCCGACCGGTTCGAGTACCGGACGGGGGTGACGTACGTCGGCTCCACCGTCGAGGAGTTCCTGCGCGCGGGCGCCGGCGTCTGTCAGGACTACGTCCATCTCGGGCTGATCATGCTGCGCCGCAACGGGATCGCCGCGCGCTACGTGTCGGGCTACCTGTGGGCGACCGCGGAGGACGGCCGCGACGACTCCGTCGAGGTCGAGACGCACGCCTGGCTCGAGGCGCTGCTGCCGGGCCGCGACGGGCGCGGCGAGCCCCATAGCGGCTCGCCCCGCGGCTTGGGCCGCGGGGAGCCGCAATGGGTGGGCGCCGACCCGACGAACCGCCGGCTCGCGGGGGAGACGCACGTGAAGTTCGGCCACGGCCGCCACTACGCCGACGTCCCTCCGGTGAAGGGCGTCTACCAGGGCGCCGCCACGTCCTCGCTCGACGCGAGCGTCCAGATGACGCGGCTGGATCCCCAGGCCAGCGCGCGCGCCTGAGGAAGCGTCCGGGGGCGGAGTTGATGGACGGGTCTAAATCGCCGCCCGGCGCTTCGCCGCGCTAGACTGCATCGCAGACCTGCCGGCGCAGGTCGTTTTTCTGTCCTCTTGCCGTCACGGAGCTGCCGAATGGCCCGCGGAGACGTGCGTATCGCTGTGACCCTCGCCTGCGAGGCGTGCAAGCGGCGCAATTACCAGACCAACAAGTCCAAGCGCAACAACCCGGATCGCATCACCCTGCGCAAGTACTGCAAGTGGTGCAAGAAGCACACGAGTCACCGGGAGACCCGGTAGCGCTCACAGGACACCTCATCTCATGGCACGTAACCGCCAGCGGGCGAAGGACCGCAAGCAGAAGCTCAAGCGGGAGAACGTCCCCGGTTCGCTCGACCATGCCTCGGGCGAGGTCGAGGAGGCCGAGGCTGCGATCGTTGCCGGCGCGGGCGGCGAGCCCCTCGAGGACGAGGAGTTCGAGCTCGAGGACGTCGAGGAGGACGTCGACGAGTCACTCGATCGCGAGGAGCACACCGCCGGCGACAAAGAGGCCGCGGGCGCCCCTACGAAGGGCCGCTCAGGGCTGCGTATCGTCAACTTCGTCCGTGCCTGCGTCGCCGAGCTTCAGCGCGTGCAGTGGCCGGACCGCCGCCAGACCGGCCAGGCGACGACCGTCGTCCTCGGCTTCGTCGTGATCGCCGGGGCGTTCCTCGGCCTCGCCGACACGATCGCGCAGCGCATCATCGACTTCATCATCTAAGGACCTATCCGAGAGCATCATGTTTCGCTGGTACGTCGTAAACACCTATTCAGGCCACGAGAACAAGGTCAAGCAGAACCTCGAGCACCGCGTGGTCTCGCTGAACCAGAAGCGCAACGTCCGCCAGGTCGTCGTGCCGACCGAGTCAGTGTCCGAGATGAAGGACAACCAGAAGGTCACGGTCGAGAAGCGCACGATGCCCGGCTACGTGCTCGTGAACATGGAGCTCAACGAGGACTCGTGGGGGCTCGTCAAGGGCACGCCCGGCGTGACCGGCTTCGTCGGCGCCTCGAACGAACCCGTCCCGCTGACCCAGGCCGAGGTCGACCGCCTGCTGCACCGCGAGGTCGCCGTGCGCGAGCGCAAGAAGGCGACCTTCTCGATCGGCGAGTCGGTCAAGGTCATCTCGGGCCCGCTGTCGGACTTCTCCGGCGAGATCTCCGAGATGAACGAGGACGCGGCCCGGCTCAAGGTGCTTGTGTCAATCTTCGGCCGCGAGACGCCGGTCGAGGTCGGCTTCGACCAGGTCAAGAAGATCTAGATGGCCAAGAAAGTCCTCACAACGATCAAGCTGCAGGCCGTCGGCGGCCAGGCGAGCCCGGCGCCGCCGGTCGGTCCCGCGCTGGGCCAGCACGGGATCAACATCATGGAGTTCTGCAAGGCGTTCAACACGCAGACCCAGAGCGACGCCGGGACGACGATCCCGGTCGTCATCACGGTCTACGAGGACCGCTCGTTCACGTTCGTCACCAAGACGCCGCCCGCCGCGGTGCTCATCAAGCAGGCGATCAACCTCGAGAAGGGCTCGGGCGAGCCGCATCGCGTGAAGGTCGGGACGATCACGCGGGCCCAGCTGCGTGACATCGCCGAGCGCAAGTTCGAGGACCTCAACGCGAACGACCTCGACCAGGCGTCGAAGATCATCGCCGGGACCGCGCGCAGCATGGGGGTCGACGTTGTCTAAGCACGGCAAGAAGTACCTCGAGGCGCGGGCGCAGGTCGACCGCGAGCGCGAGTACGCCCCCGCCGAGGCGATCTCGCTGCTCAAGTCGCTGCCCGGCGCGAACTTCGACGAGACCGTCGAGGTCCACGTCCGCACCGGCCTGAACGTGCGCCACGCCGACGAGCAACTGCGCGGCACGATCGCGCTGCCCAACGGCCTCGGCAAGGACGTCAAGATCGCCGTCTTCGCGCAGGGCGACAAGGCGCGCGAGGCCGAGGAGGCCGGCGCGGACTACGTCGGCGCCGAGGACCTCGCCAAGCGCGTCGAGGAGGGCTTCACCGACTTCGACGTCGCGATCGCGACGCCCGACCTCATGCCGGTCGTCGGCCGGCTCGGCCGCGTGCTCGGCCCGCAGGGCAAGATGCCCAACCCGAAGGTCGGCACGGTGACGATGGACGTCGCCAAGGCCGTCAGCGAGTCGAAGTCCGGCAAGGTCGAGTACCGCACCGACCGCACCGCGATCGTCCACCTGGCGATCGGCAAGAAGGGCTTCACCGACCGCCAGCTGCTCGAGAACTACGCCGCGATCATCGACGAGCTCATCAAGGCTCGGCCGCCCGCCGCGAAGGGGCGCTACCTGCGTTCGATCGTGCTGGCGCCGACGATGGGTCCCGGCATCAAGGTCGATCCCACCCGTACCCGCGACATCCTCGAGGAGGCGCCGGCGCAAGCCGCCTGAGCGCACACGAGGCCACCGCAGACCCCGGGCGCGCGCTCGCATGCGAGCGACGAGAAGTCCCGGATAGGAGGCAGATGAACCGAGAGCAAAAAGCCGCGGTGATCGAGGAGATCGCCGTTCAGATCACCGAGTCGGAGGCGGTCTTCGCGGTGGACTACCGCGGGATCAGCGTCCAGCAGGCCGCGGAGCTGCGCGGCAAGCTGCGCGACGCCGACGCGAGCCTGCGGGTCGTGAAGAACACGCTGACCGAGCGCGCGGCCGACAAGGCCGGGGCGGATTCGCTGAAGGCGCTGCTCGAAGGCCCGACGGCGCTCACGTTCGTGCGCGGCGATGCCGCGACGGCCGCGAAGGCGATGGCGGACTACGCGCGCGCCACGAGCATGCTGGCGTTCAAGGGCGGCATCATGGACGGCCAGGCGCTGGCCGCCGAGCAGATCTCGGCGATCGCGCGGCTACCGTCGCGCGACGTGCTCAACGCGCAGTTCGTGAACATCGTCGCGTCGCCGCTGATCGGCCTCGTAACGAGCCTGAGCAACCTCATCAGCGGTCTGGCGCGCCAGCTCAGCCAGGTCGCCGAGAAGAAGGAGTCGGGCGAGATCCCGGGCGGCGAGGCGCCTCCCGCTGCGGCGGCCGAGCCGGAGCCCGAGGCGGCGGCCGAGCCGGAGCCCGAGCCCGAGGCAGCACCCGAGACTGACGCGCCGGCTGAGCCGGTCGCCGACTCCACTGACACCGACGACGAGAAGGAGTAACCATGGCCACGTCCACCGAGGAATGGATCGAGGAGCTCAAGAGCATCTCCGTGCTCGAGCTGAGCGAGCGCATCAAGGCGCTCGAAGAGGAGTTCGGCGTGTCCGCGCAGGCCGCCGCGGCCGCTCCGGTCGCAGCCGCCGGCGGCGGTGACGGCACCGGCGCCGAAGAGGAGCAGACGGCGTTCGACGTCATCATCACGGCGCCCGGCGACAAGAAGATCCAGGTCATCAAGGTCGTCCGTGCCGCGACGAACCTCGGCCTGAAGGAGGCCAAGGCGCTCGTCGACGAGGCCCCGAAGGCCGTCCGCGAGGGCGTCGACAAGGACGAGGCCGACAAGCTCAAGCAGGAGCTCGAAGAGGCCGGCGCATCGGTTGAAGTGAAGTAGGAGGACGGTTTCGCCCCGGCCGGGGCGAACCATTTCGCCCCGGCCGGACCGTCTTTCGTCATGCTAGGGGCGTGCCCGTCGCGCTTCAGGCCGCCGAGCTGCGCAAGTCCTACCGCTCCACCCGCGCGCTCGACGGGGTGGATCTGCGGGTGGCGTCGGGCGAGCTCGTCGGCCTGCTCGGCCCCAACGGCGCCGGCAAGTCCACGCTGACGAAGATCGCGTGCGGGCTCGTGCGCCCGACCTCGGGGCGCGTCGATGTGCTCGGCCAGCCTGCCGGCAGCAGGGCGGCGCGCGCCCGCACGGGGTACCTCGCCGAGCTGTTTCGCTTTCCCGGCTGGGCCACCGCCGACGAGCTGCTCGCGCTGCACCAGCGGCTCGCGCGCTCCCGTCGTGGCCGGGATGAGCGCACGTGGCTGCTCGAGCTCGTCGGGCTCAAGGCGGCCGCCAACCGCCGCGTCGAGACGATGTCGAAGGGCATGCAGCAGCGCCTCGGGATCGCGCAGGCCCTCGTCGGGCAACCCTCGCTCGTGCTCCTCGACGAGCCGACGAGCGCACTCGATCCGGCCGGGCGCCGCACCGTCCGTCAGCTGCTCGAGAAGCTGCGCGGCCTCGGGGTCGCCGTCCTGCTGAACTCGCACCTGCTCAGCGAGGTCGAGCTCGTCTGCGACCGCGTCGTGATCGTGGACGAGGGGCGCGTGGTCGCGGAGGGCAAGCCGCAGGACCTCGCGTCTCCGGGCGGCGTCGAGGTCGAGACCGAGCGCGGCACCCGGCGCTTCCCCGCCGCGGGGCGCGACGACGTCCCCGCGATCATCGCGCAGCTCGTCGCGTCGGGCGCGAAGATCTACGGCGCGCGGGTCATCGTCGGGAGCCTCGAGGACACGTACCTCGACCTCGTGGGCTCGGACGCGAGATGAGCGGCGCACTGGAGACCGTGCTCGACCTGCGCACGATCGCCGGCTACGCGCTGCGCGAGGCGGTGCGGCGCAAGGTGCTCGTCGTGGTCGTCGTGCTCACCGCGGGCTTCCTGGCCCTCTACGCGTACGGCAGCCACGAGGCGTTCGACGAGGCCGCGCGAATCTCCGCGACCGGCGAGGTCACCATCGACGATCGGGTGCTCACCGGATCGACGCTCCTGGGCCTGGCGATGTTCGTGACGCTGTTCCTCGGGACGGTGCTCGCGGTCTTCGTCACGCTGAACGCCGTGCGCGGCGACGCCGAGCGCGGCCTGCTGCAGCCGCTCGTCGTTCGGCCCGTCGGCCGCACGACGCTCCTGCTGGCGCGCTTCGTCGCGGCGGCTGCCGTCTGCGTTCCGTACGTCGTGATCGTCTATGGCGCATCCCTCGTCCTCACCGGAACGGCGGGCGGGTACTGGCCAGATCACCCGGCGGCCGGCGGCATCGCGCTGGCGGCGGCCGTGACGCTCGTGGTGGGCCTCGCGCTCGTGGGCACCACGCTGCTGTCGACGACCGCGAACGGGATCGCGATCTTCATGATCTTCGGTGCGGGGCTCGCCGCCGGCCTGATGGGGCAGATCGGGACCGCGCTCGAGTCCCCGATGCTCGAGCAGATCGCCCAGGTCGCCTCGTGGGTGCTCCCCTTCGAGGCCGTCTACCAGGATGGGCTCTACGCGCTGACCGCGGACATCGAGGGCGCCACCGGCATCATCGTCGAGCTCGGCCCGTTCGGCGGCGCCCAGGACGCCAGCCCGCTGCTCTACCCGTACGCGCTCGCGTACCTCGTCGTGGGCGGGCTGGTGGCGAACCGGATCTTCAAGCGGGCGGATCTGTAGGGACGCGTTCGCAGTTGCACCGGTATAAGCGGCTCAAC
>JBOGYT010000128.1:0-10985 GCA_050696955.1 Solirubrobacteraceae bacterium
ACCTCCGCGCGGCCGGCTTCCACCGCGCTGAGCTCCTCGAACGCCGCGCTGACAGTGGCTGCCACGACGCGGGCGAGCGTCGTCTTGCCGCTGCCGGGCGGGCCGTAGAGCACCATCGAATGCGGGCGGCCCTCGGCGATCGCGCGGCGCAGCGCGGTCGGCTCGCCGGGCGTGCCGAGCAGGTGCTCCTGCCCGACGAGCTCGCCGAGCGTGCGCGGCCGCATGCGGACGGCGAGCGGCGCCTCGGCCGCGGGAACCGGGGTCCGCGTCGGCGGCGGCGCCTCGTCGCCGGTGTCGAAGAGCTGGTCGTCCACCGGTCCAAGTATCTCCATCGTCGCCGGCGGCGGGCGCTGAGCAACTCGTCCAGACCGTCGCGGGGAGCGGGTTGGCGGCGCTATCGTCGCCTCGTGGCCCGGCACCGACGCCTTCGGTCAGTGAGCGCCGCGCTCGTTCTCGCCGCGGCCGTGCTCACCTCGTGCTCGGGCGACCAGGCCGCGTCCAACGGCGATCCGATCGCCGGCAAGCGGCTGTTCGAATCCAGCGGCTGCGCGGGCTGTCACACGTTCGCCGGGGCGGGGTCGAGCGGCACCCAGGGCCCGAACCTCGACGACGTCAAGCCGAGCCCCGGCCGCGTCGTACGCCAGCTGCAGCGCGGCGGCGGGATCATGCCGAGCTTCGCCGACAAGCTCTCCGACAAGGAGATGCGCGACCTGGCCGCGTTCGTCGGGGCTCAGAACACGTCCGGCACGGCGGTCGCGGCTCCCTTCGAACCCAACGACGTCCGCCTGGCCGACTGCAAGGACAGCAAGCCCGAGTGCCTCGAGCAGGCGTTCGGCAACATGACCTTCAACGACGGCCCGCGCCCGGCGCTCGCCAAGCTCACGACGATGCAGACGCAGAACCCGGCGGTCGCGGCCGACTGCCACCGGATCGCGCACCGGATGGGCTCGGCGGCGCTCAAGCGCTTCTCAGACCGCGTCGCGCCCGCGTTCATCGCGGGCTCGCCGGTCTGCGCGTCGGGCTACTACCACGGAATCATCGAGCGGGCGTTCCTCGGCCAGCCGAAGAGCAAGCTCGCGGTCGTCGCGCGCCGGCTGTGCAGCGACGCGCAGATCAACACGAAGCCGTTTCTCTCCTACCAGTGCATCCACGGCCTCGGCCACGGGCTCATGATCTACACCGGCTACGACATGCCGCTGTCGCTGCGCACCTGCGACGGGCTGAAGGACCAGTTCACGCAGGTGTCGTGCACCGGCGGGGTCTTCATGGAGAACTTCAACTCCTCCTACGGGGTGAAGTCGAAGTACCTGCGCGCCAAGGACCCGATCTACCCGTGCAACTCCGTCGCCGAGCGTCACAAGCTGTACTGCTACCTGCTCGTCACGGCGAACCTCCTGCGCGTCAACAACTACGACCAGCGCAAGGCGGCCGCCGGCTGCCGGCGCAGCGAGCCGCGCTGGGTCGGCACGTGCTTTGAGTCCTTCGGCCGCGACGTGTCGGGGATCGCGGGCAAGAGCGCCGGCAAGGCGCTGACGAGCTGCCGCCTGGCCGGGCGCTACGAGAGCGACTGCCTGTACGGCGTCGCGCGCGAGATCGTCAACGCCGACGCGAACGCCGCCCGCGGCGGGCGCTTCTGCACGCGGGCGCCGGCGAACGCCCGCACGCGCTGCTTCAGCGGCGTCGGATCCGTCCTCGCCGCGCTCGTCACCGACGAGCCACGCCTGCGTTCGACGTGCCGGCAGGTCAGCGGGCGCCACGCGGCCGCGTGCCTGCGCGGCGCGGGACTAGCATGACCTGACCGTGCCCGCCGACCTCCAGCAGGAGACGACCGAGCTTCTCCAGCGCCTCATTCGTGCGAACACCGTCAATCCGCCCGGCGACGAGCGCGCCGCACAGGAAGGGCTCGCCGCCGACCTCGGCGCCGCCGGCTTCGAGGTCGAGCTGCTCGGCGCGGTGCCCGAGCGACCGAACCTCGTGGCGCGCCTGCGCGGCGCCGCCCCGGGCCCGACGCTGTGCCTGCTGTCGCACGTCGACACGGTGCTCGCGACGCCCGCGGACTGGACGCACGACCCCTGGTCCGGGGACCTGCACGACGGCTACGTCTGGGGACGCGGCGCGCTGGACATGAAGTCGCAGACCGCGGCGGAGGTCGTCGCGGCGCTGTCGCTGGCGCGCTCTGGCTGGCGGCCGGCGGCGGGCGACCTGCTCGTCGTGGTCGTCGTCGACGAGGAGGTCGGCGGTGAGCTCGGGGCGATGTGGCTCTGCGAGCACCACCCCGAGAAGGTGCGCTGCGACCACCTCCTCAACGAGGGGGCGGGGCCGGTCATCCCCTACGAGGGCGGGCGCGTGTACGGCGTGTGCGTCGCCGAGAAGGGCGTCTTTCGCTTCCGGCTGACGACCGACGGCGTGGCCGGCCACGCGTCGATCCCGAAGATCGGCGACAACGCGCTGCTGAAGATGGCCCCGCTGCTTGCGCGCATGCGCGACAGCCAGCCGACCTTCGATCTGACCGACGGCCCGCAGGCGCTCCTGGAGGGGCTCGGCGTCGACGTCAACGGCGATCCGGCGGCGGCCCTGGAGCGTCTGCGCGAGCGCGATGAGCGGCTCGCGCGGCTCGTCGAGCCGCTGCTCGGCGTGACGCTCGCGCCGACGATCATCACGGCATCGGAGAAGATCAACGTCATCCCCGCCAGCGCGGAGCTGCGCGTGGACTGCCGCATCCCGCCGGGTCTCGGCGAGCAGGAGGCGCTCGCGCGCATCCGCGAGGTCATCGGGGACGAGGGCTATCGCCTGGAGTTCACCGAGCGCGTCGTCGGCAACCAGTCGCCGGTGCGCTCGCCGCTCATGGACGCGATCGAGCGCTGGATCGCCGAGCACGATCCCGGCGCCCGCGTCGTGCCGACGATCCTGCCGGGCTTCACCGACTCGCGCACGTTCCGCGACGCCTTCCCGGACTGCGTCGCCTACGGCTTCTTTCCCCACCGCCACATGAGCCTGCACGAGGTCGCGCCGCTCATCCACGCCGCGGACGAGCGGATAGATGTCCGCGATCTGGGCTTCGCCGCGGCATTCTTCCGTGACGTGACGATGGAGATCCTCGGTGGCTGACCAGGGACAGGGCACGGACAGCCCGGAACCCAAGCTGCGCCTCGGCGGGATGGCGCTGCGCAACGGCCTGCTCGTGCACGGTCCGACGCACTGGGCGGCGGCGGTGCGCCGCGACGACGGCACGATCGCCGCCAGCTCGGGGCGCAAGCCGCGCATCCACCGCTTCGAGAACGTCGCCGGCGTCCGCGGCGTGATCCGCCTCGGCGAGGCGATGGCGGTCATTCCGCTCGTCAAGCGCGCGCTGCCCGAGGCCAAGCTGCCCTTCCAGGACGCGAAGATCCTCGGCACGATGTTCGCCGCCGCGACCAGCGGGCGGCTCGTGCGCGGCCGGCTGCGCGCCGGCGTCGGGGCCGAGACGGCGGTCGCCGCGATCTCGCTCGTCCCGAGCCTCGTCGCGCTGCGCAGCGGCGATCTGGCCGCCTACCACGGCGTCGAGCACAAGGCGATCGCCGCGTACGAGAGCGACGCCCCCGACGCCGCCGATGCCGCCAAGGAGCACGACCGCTGCGGCTCGCACCTCATGACGCCGCTGCTGGCCTCGAACCTCGCCGGCGCGGCGCTGCTGCGCCGCGCGCTCGACCGCCCCGGGCCGGTCGCGCAGCTCGCGGTCGCCGTCGCGTCGCTGGGAATCGCGGTCGAGGTCTTCGTCTGGACCGAGCGCCACTCCGGCAGCGCCGCCGCCCGCGCGCTGCGCGTGCCCGGCCACGAGCTGCAGCGCCTGCTCGGCACGCGCGAGCCCAACGAGGCCCAGCTCGAGGTGGGCCGCGCCGCGCTCGCGGAGATCCTGCGCGTCGAAGCGCCTCCCACCGTCTAGTGGGTCGGCTCGCGTGGAGCGCGTTCGCCTGCCGCCGGAGACGTTCCGGCTTCCGGTCGAGCGCCTGCGCGAGGGCTATTACTCCGACGCGTACTTCGTCTTCACCAAGGAGCTGCTCGAGGCCGACGACCAGCATCCGCGCGTGCTCATGCAGGTCTTCCAGAAGGAGCAATCCGTGCTCGGCGGGATCGACGAGGCGATCGCGGTGCTGCGCGAGGGCGCCGGCCGGCACGGGCCTGCGCGCCACAGCGCGCAGGGCGAGTGGATCTCCGGCTGGGACGAGCTCGACGTGCGCGCGCTGCACGAGGCCGACCTCATCGCGCCCTACGAGACGGTCCTGACGATCGAGGGCGACTACTCGCTGTTCGCGCACCTCGAGACGGCGTACCTCGGCGTGCTCGCGCGCCGCACGCTCATCATGCGCAACGTCCGCGAGGTCGTGGCCGCGGCCGCCGGCAAGCAGATCCTGTACTTCCCGGCGCGCCACGACCACTGGCTCGTGCAGACCGGCGACGGCTGGGCGGCGCACGTCGCGGGCGCGATCGGCGTGTCGACCGACGCGCAGGCATCGTGGTGGGGTGGGCGCGGCGTCGGGACGGTGCCGCACGCGCTCATCGCGGCCTACGGCGGCGACACGGTTCGCGCCGCGACCGCGTTCGCAGACCGCTACTCCGGCGAGATGCGCGTCACCGTGCTCGTCGACTTCGACAACGACTCCGTCGGCACGGCGATCGCCGTCGCCGACGCGCTCGGCGGTCGACTGTGGGGGGTGCGGCTCGACACGAGCGAGACGATGACCGACGTCGCGCTGCAGGGAGGCGGCGACGACCCCGCGCTGCGCGGGGTCAACCTCAAGCTCGTCGAGAAGGTCCGCGCGGCCCTCGACGACGCCGGCCACGAGCACGTGAGGATCGTCTGCAGCGGCGGCTTCGACGCCACGCGGATCGCGGAGTTCGAGGCCGCCGGCGCGCCGGTCGACGCCTACGGCGTCGGCTCGTCGCTCATCCGCGGCGCGAACGACTTCACCGCCGACATCGTGCTCGTCGGCGGCAAACCCTGTGCGAAAGCCGGACGGATGGTGCGGACGAATCCGCGACTGGCTACCGTTACATGACCGCTATGGATGGCGACTGCGCAACGGAGGTCTGATGGATCGCTCCTTTCTCGATCAGGTGAAGGACTTCGGGATCGAGTGGTCGCCGATCTTCACGCTCGTCTTCATGTTCCTCATCTGCTTCTTCCTGTGGAAGTCGCTGAAGCTCATGCCGAAGACCAAGCCGGTCCAGATCAAGCCCGAGACGAAGTCCTCGATCGGCTGGGACGACATCGCGGGCGTCGACGAGGCCAAGGACGAGCTGATCGAGGTCGTCGAGTTCCTGCGCGACCCCAAGCGCTTCAAGAGGCTCGGCGCGCGGGTGCCGAAGGGCGTGCTGCTGCACGGCCCGCCGGGCACCGGCAAGACGCTGCTCGCCAAGGCCGTCGCGCACGAGTCGGGTGCGCAGTTCTTCTCGCAGTCCGCCGCGTCGTTCGTCGAGATGTTCGCCGGCCTCGGCGCGGCGCGGATCCGGCGGCTGTTCCGCGAGGCGCGCGAGCACGCACCCGCGATCATCTTCATCGACGAGCTCGACGCCGTCGGCGGCCGCCGCGGCTCGGACTTCTCGGGCGAGCGCGAGCAGACGCTCAACCAGCTCCTCGTCGAGATGGACGGCTTCGACTCCAGCGGCAACCTCGTCGTCATGGCCGCGTCGAACCTGCTCGAGAAGCTCGACCCGGCGCTGCTGCGACCCGGCCGCTTCGACCGCCAGGTGTTCGTCTCGCCGCCCGACGTCGAGGGCCGGCAGCGGATCCTCGAGGTCCACACGCGCGACAAGCCGGTGCGCGACGTCGACCTCGGCAGGGTCGCGGCGCGGACGAGCGGCCTGACCGGCGCCGACCTCGCGAACCTCTGCAACGAGGCGGCGATCCGGTGCGCGCGGCGCCAGGGCTACGCGCTCAGCCGCGAGGACTTCGAGGACGCGCTCGAGCGGATCATCGCCGGCGTGCAGTCGCGCCGCGTGCTGACGCCGCACGAGAAGAGCGTCATCGCCTTCCACGAGGCCGGCCACGCGCTCTGCGCCGAGCTCCTGCCGAGCGTCGACCGCGTGCACAAGATCTCGATCGTCCCGCGCGGCAAGGCGCTGGGCTTCACGCTCAACCTGCCCGACGAGGACCGCTACCTCAAGACGCGCGAGGAGCTGCTCGACCACATGACGATGCTGCTCGGCGGCCGCATCGCGGAGCAGCTCGTCTTCGGCGAGGTGACGACGGGCGCATCGGATGACCTCAAGCGCGTCGCGGCGGTCGCGCGGGCGATGGTCCACGACTACGCGATGGGCACGCCGGGGACCGCGCAGCGCGCCGTCGCCAAGGGCGACGCCGACTCCGAGCAGTTTCGCCGCGTGCGCGACGAGGAGCAGCAGGAGCTCGCCTTCGAGGCCCAGCGCGCGGCGCAGGCGCTGCTGACCGGCAACCGCGACAAGCTCGACGAGATCGCGAACGCGCTGCTGACCCACGAGGTGCTCGAGCGCGAGGACCTCGACCGGATCATGTCCGGTGTGCCGCGCATGGAGCGCCGGGCCGGGATCGCCGGGCTGAGGATGGTCGCGGCGACGGCGCATGACGAGGCCGCGGAGCCCGAGCCAGGCCGCGAGCGCCGGCCCGAGCCGGAGTCCGATTCCGGGGCCGAGCCGGAGGCGCCGCGGTCCATGCCGCCGCCGGTGGACGAGGTCGCCGGCGCCGACGGCTGACCGGCTGGGTGGGCCGGGGGCGGGGCGGGTCCGGGGTCACTACGATGCGGGCATGTTCACCCGGATAGACCACATCGGCGTCGCGGTGCAGGACATCGACGCCGCGCTCGAGCTCTACGAGCGCGACTACGAGATGACGCTCGTGCATCGCGAGACCGTCACCGAGCAGGGCGTCGAAGCGGTCCTGCTCGACGTTGGCGAGAACCACGTCGAGCTGCTGGCGCCGACGGGGCCGGACACGCCGGTCGGGAAGTTCCTCGCCAAGAAGGGTCCCGGGATCCACCACGTCGCCTACCAGGTGCAGGACATCGAGGCGACGCTCGACGCGCTGCGCGAGGCCGGGCTGCGGCTCATCGACGAGAAGCCGCGCATCGGCATCCGCAACTCACGCGTCGCCTTCCTGCACCCGGCGACCGCGGGCAGCGTGCTGACCGAGATCGTCCAGCCGGCGGATGACCACTGATGGCCGCGGCGCAGCGCGTCACGATCGGCTTCGCCGGCAACCAGGTCCTCGGCGTCAAGGCCTCAGAGGACGCGCTGGAGAACCTGCTCAGGGTGCTCCCCGACGGGGACTGGCACGACCTCACGGTCGAGGACGGCACGATCCGCCTGAACCTCAGCCAGGTCGTGTACGTCCGCACCGAGCTCGACGAGCACAAGGTCGGGTTCGGGCTGGCGGGGTAGGGCTCCCGGCGGCGGCCTGTTCGGCGCCCCGGTTCACAAACAGCATCGATGAAGGAATGCAGGAGCGGCTTGGCGCGGCGGGTCCACGTGCGTTCGTGACACATCCCGCGTCCGCGCGGCGACGGCCCTCGCCGTGCAACGCCCTACAGCTCCCTGCGCACCAGCGTCAGCGTCCGCTCGATCACCCGCTCGACCATCGGCCGGTGCTTCCAGCGCTCGAGCTCGATCTCCTCGGCGTTGCGCAGGTCGCGCTGGAACTGCTCGTCGAGCTGCGCGACAAAGCGCTCGTCGCGCACGCACAGCGTGGCCTCGTCCTGCAACTGGAACGACCGGTTGTCGAAGTTCACCGAGCCGACCGACGTCCACGCGCCGTCGATGGTGAGCGTCTTGGCGTGGATCATCGTGCGCTGGTATTCCCAGATGCGCACGCCGGCTTCGAGCAGCTCCTCGTACGTCCCGCGGCCGGCGTCGCGGACCGGTGGCTTGTCGGCGTGGGGGCCGGGCACGAGGATGCGGACCTCGACGCCGCGCTTGGCGGCATCGGCCAGCGCCTCGACGAACGCCGGGCGAGGCACGAAGTAGCCGGCGGTGAGATCCAGCCGCCTGCGCGCGCAGGAGATCGCGAGGAAGTACAGCGCCTCGATGTTCGTGTCGCCGACGCCGGCGTGGGAACGCACGAGCTGCATCGCGCAGCCGTCGGAGAGCGGCTCGAGCTCGGGCAGGTGGTCCGGCCCGACGAGGACGTCGCCGGTCGCCTCGAGCCAGTTCTCGGCGAACGCGCCCTGGAGACCCCTCACGATCGGGCCGCGGACCGTGACGTGGGTGTCGCGCCAGTGATCGGGGTCCTCGGCGTTGCCGGCCCACTGGTCGGCGATGCCGACCCCGCCGATGAGCCCCACGCGCCCGTCGGCGATCAGCAGCTTGCGGTGCGTGCGGTTGTTCAGGCGGCGGATCGCGTAGGGCTTCGGCGGCCGGAAGCGCACGACGCACGCGCCGGCGTCCTCCATCTCGCCGATGAGCTCCTGCGACATCTTCAGTGAGCCGACGGCGTCGAGCAGGACGTTCACCGCGACTCCCGCGCGCGCCTTCTCCGACAGCGCGTCGGCCAGCGCCTGCCCGATCTCGCCGCTCCAGTAGATGTACGTCACGAGGTTCAGCGTGCGCTGCGCGCCGCGGATCGTCTCGAGGAACGCCGGGAAGATCTCGTCGCCGTTGACGTGCAGGTCGGCCTCGTTGCCATACGTGCTCGGCGAGCTCGTCAACGCCTCGGACGCCCGCAGGAAGCCGTCGGAGGCGACCTCGACCTCCTCGCCGCGCAGCCGGTAGCCGTGGCGGCGCTGCTCGCGCCGGTGGCGCAGCGACTCACTCGCGTACCACGTGGCGAGGAAGGCGGCGATCCCGGCCGGCCAGCGCTTGTTCACGGCACCACGACCTCAAAGCCCTCCGGCAGCAACACGAAGTGTGCGGGCGTGCAGCGGCACAGCTCTCCGTCGACGTTGAACGAGTGGTCGTCCTCGAGCTCGACATCGACGACCCGGCCGCGCAGATGCGGCACGTCGTCCTGGGCGGTGAGCTTGCCCACGCGCATCCCGTACGCGCGGCGCACGAGGCCCACGCGCGAGCCCGCGGGCACGATCGCGACATCGAGCCGGCGCTCGCCGGTGCCGCCGATCTCGCTGCCGCCGCCGAACGCGCCGGTCACGGCGACGACGACCTGCCAGACCTTGCCCGCGTACCGCTCGCTGCCGTCGCAGAGCACGCGGCAGCGCAGCGGCGAAGCGGTGAGCGCCGCCTTCACGGCGCCCGCGGCGTAGGCGAGCGGCCCGAGCCGGGCCTTGTGCGGCCGCGCCTCGCGCGCGGCGATCACCGACAGGCCGGCCGATGCGGCGTTGACGAACGGCCGGCCGCCGACCTCGGCGAGATCGGCATGGGTCGTCTCCGCGGCGGGGTCGCGCGCCAGCTCGCACGCCTCATCGAGGTCGTGCGGTAGCCCGTACGCGCGCGCGAAGTCGTTGGCCGTGCCCACCGGGATGACCGCCAGCGGCACGCGCAGCTCGAGCGCGAGGCGGGCACACAGGCCGATGGACCCGTCCCCGCCGGCGACCACGATGCGGTCCGGCCGCCCGGCCTTGCTGAGCGCTCGCACGCCGGCCGCGCTGCGATCGGCGTCGAGCCGGCCGTCCTCGGCGTTGAGCTCGTCGATGGCCGTGGTCGCCACCTCGGCTCCGTCCGCGGCCAGCCGCCGCTCGAGCTCCTCGGGGTCGGGCGCCGTGCCTGACCGCGGGTTGACGACGAGGGCCAGACGCACGCGGGCAGTCTGCCCAGCGGACCCGGCTTCGAAGCGCGCGCGGCGCCGACTCGGCAAACGTTCGATGCGCGCCGAAGGGCGCCCCGAGGACAAGCTCTATGGTGGCCGCCGATGCCCGACGCCCCTCCGGCTCCGCCCGTCACCGATCCCGCCGCGCGGCGATCGCTGCGCGAGCGGCTGCGCGCCGGGCCGCTCGCGCGGGCGATCGCGAAGGTCGACGTGCGCCTGTACCGGCTCCTGCGCGAGGACGCCCAGAGCGCGGCGCTCGAGCTGCCGATCCGGCGGTTCTCGAGCCTCGGCGAGCACGCGGCGATCTGGCTCGCGCTGGGGAGCGTCGGCGCGCTCGTCGATCGGCCGCAGCGGGCGCGCTGGCTGCGCGCGCTGGGCGCCGTCGTCATCGCCTACGTGCTCAACACCGCGCTGAAGCTCGTCGTGCGACGCCACCGCCCGCGGCTCGAGCAGCTGCCGGCGCTGATCGCGACGCCGACCGCGCTGAGCTTTCCCTCCGCGCACGCCTCGTCGTCGTTCGCGGCGGCGCGCGCGTACTCGGCGCTCATGCCCGGCGCCCCCCTGTACGCCATCGCGCTCGCGATGGCGCTGTCGCGCGTCTACCTCGGCGTGCACTACCCGTCGGACATCGCCGCCGGCGCGCTGCTCGGAACGATCGTCGGATCGACGGCGCGATGAAGGTCGGCATCGTCGGGATGCCCAACGCGGGCAAGTCGTCGCTGTTCAACGCGCTGACCCGGGCGGGAGCGGAGGCCGCCAACTACCCGTTCACCACCATCGAGCCGAACGTCGCGGTCGTGCCCGTCCACGACGAGCGTCTCGACGCGGTCGCTGGCACGATCGGCGCGTCGGAGATCGTGCCGGACACGATCGACTTCCACGACATCGCCGGGCTCGTCGCCGGCGCCCACTCCGGCGAGGGCCTCGGCAACCGCTTCCTCGCGAACATCCGCGAGACCGACGCGATCGTGCACGTCGTCCGCGCGCACAACGACCCGACCGTCATCCATCCCGAGGGGCGCGTCGATCCGCTCGCCGACATCGAGACGATCGAGACGGAGCTCGTCTACGCCGACCTCGAGCAGGCCGAGCGCCGTCACGAGCGCGTCGTCAAGCAGGCGCGCGGCGGCGACCGCGCCGCGATCGCCGAGGAGGCGTGGCTGCGGCGGGTGATCGACGCGCTGCAGGCCGGCCAGCCCGTGCGGACCGTCCCCGTGCCCGACGACGCGCCGGACGCGTTGCGCAACCTCACGCCGCTGACCGGCAAGCCGGTGCT
>JBOGYT010000129.1:0-7738 GCA_050696955.1 Solirubrobacteraceae bacterium
GTTGTACGCGGCGCGCTCGCCCCCGCCGCGGTTGGGCCACGTGACGAGCGTGGTGTAGTCGGCGCGGAGGAGCTTCTCCAGCTCGGGCTCGGCCTCGCGCAGCGAGCGCGTCGCGAAGTCCGCGGCCTGGGCGCGAAACTCGAGCGGCTGGCCGGCGTCGAGCGCCGACAGCCGCGCGTGGGCGCGCGCGTCGAGCGCCGCGCGGATGTCGCCGGGCGGGACGTAGAGGTGATGCGCGTCGGCGTCGTGGAAGGCGGCGCAGACGTCCTGCCAGTGGTCCGCGAGGGCGGGCTCGATCTCCTCCTCGGCGGCGAGCAGGACGGCCGCGTCGGGGGCGAGATCGAGGAACGCCATGAAGCGCTCGACCGGCAGCAGCTCGGCGACGTCGGGACGGTCCTCGGCCGCGGTCTCCAAAGCCGCGATCCGAGGGGGCTTCGCCCCCTCACGCTCCGCTATCCCCCAGATAGGCCGATGCTCGGCGGCGAGCTCCGCGGCCGGCGCGATCTCGACCTCGTCGGTCTCGCCCAGCGAGCGCTGGGTGAAGGTCGAAAACCAGCGCAGCGACTCGATCTCGATGTCGAAGAGGTCGACGCGCACCGCGCGGTCCTCGGTCGCCGGGTAGATGTCGAGCAGCCCGCCGCGGGCCGCGAACTGGCCTCGGTCCTCGACCTGGTCCACGCGCTCGTATCCGGCCGCGACGAGCGCGGCCATGCACTCGTCGAGGTCCAGCAGGTCGCCGACACGCAGCCGGAAGGAGTGCGGCCGCAGCTCGGGATCCGGGACCTTCTCGGAGAGCGCGACGGCCGACACGACGACGACCGGCGCGTCGCCGCCGGCGGGCGTCTCGTCGAGCAGGGCGTCGAGCGCCGCGACGCGCAGCCCGGTGAGGTGCGGCGGCGGCGTCAGGTGCGACTCGTAGGCGACGCCGCGGCTGGGGTAGAAGCGCACGGGGCGCGGGTGCAGCCACGCGCGCAGGTCCGCCGCGAGGTCACGCGCGTGGCGGTCGTCGCCGGCGACGACGAGCGTCGGGCGGCTCGGGTCACCGTCGGCGATGCCCGCCAGGACGTACGGACGCATCGACGCGGACACGAACGCGCGGCCGCCCTCGCGGGCGAGGGTGGCGCCATCGGCGTCGTCGGTCAGGTTCGAGAGGAGCGTTCTCAGCGGCATGGCAAGCGCAGCGACCGCGCAACGCGCGCGGCCGGACGATCCAGTCTAGGAGCCGCCGGGAACGGTCCGCTCCGGCCGTGGATTCTGGGAACCTCACCGCGTGGCCGCCTACTTCGCCTACGGCAGCAACATGCATCCCGACAAGCTGCGCGAGCGCTGCCCCGGCGCGGGCCACGTGCGTCCGGCGAAGCTCGCCGACCACCGCCTGGCGTTCACCCGCAGATCCGTACGCACGTTTCCGGGCAGCGGCGTCGCGGATCTCCTCCCGGCGCAGGGGATGACGGTCTGGGGTGCGCTGTACAGCATGAGCGACGACGACCTCGAGGCGCTCGACGCGATCGAGGGCGAGGGCAGCGCCTACGAGCGACGCGAGGTCAGCGTCACGCTCGCGAACGAAACGGTCGTGGACGCGATCGCGTACAGCGTGATCGACAAGGAGCCCGAGGAGGTGCCGCCGAGCACGGAGTACCTCGAGCAGATGCTCGCCGGGGCGCTGGCCTGCGAGCTCCCCGCCGCGTACCGCACGTTCCTCGAGTCGCTGCGCGCAACGCCCGACGCCGCGTACCGCAGCGGCCTGCTCGTCCACTCCACGCGCAGCCGCGCCGAGGCGCGCGGCCGGCCGCTCGTCAAGGTGTCGCGGGCCGACGCGTCCGAGCACAAGCTGCGCGGCACCGTCGCGGTCGTCTACCAGGGCCGCGCCGCGCATGCCCAGCTGTGCGTCAGCGATGCCTGCGCCGGGGGGACGTGCGAGGCCGACCAGACGCTGCGTCACGCGCTCGGCATGCCCGGCCGCGAGTGCTACGGGGGCCACGTGACGATCGAGCCCGTGCGGCGTCGTAGCCGCAGCTTCCAGCTCGTCTCGCCGCGGGCGCAGGTGCTGCCGGCGTGGCCGCCCGCGTGGCTCGACAGCGAGAAGGGCGTCGTCGTGCTGCACGAGAAGAACATCCGGCTGCTGGGCATCAGCGAGGGGGACGTCGTGAGCGTCTCCGCGGTCGTGAGCGCGGGCGACGGCTACGCCGTCAACGGGCTCGCGCGCCGCGTGTTCAGCGGATCGGCGGACAAGGTCACCCGCGACGGCGCCGATACGGACTATCCGAAGATCAACGAGATCTACCTCGACCAGGACGCACGCGCCCAACTCGGCATCGACGACCGCGGCTATCCAGTGACGGTCGGGCCGGATGTCGGGCGGCTGTTCGCCAGCCGGCTGGCGGTGTACGGCGTGACGCTCTTCCTCGGCGCGCTGGCGCTGCGCGAGGCGTTCAAGGAGGGGCTGTCCGCGATCGGCCTCGCCACGATCGTGCTCGCCGTGCTGTTCACGTTCGTGCTCGTGCTCGTCGACATCCGCTCGCGGGTGCGGTACTAGCCGGCTACGGCTCGCGCTCGCCAAGGACGATCGCCTCGGCGGCCACGGCCGCGCGCTCGATGAGGTCCTCGACGTCGGCCTTCGGCTCGCGGAACGGTCCCAGGACGTGTGCGGAGACGACCTCAGGATCCGTCGTGTCCGGCCGACCGACGCCGGCGCGCACGCGCGTGAAGTCCGGCCCGCCGAGCTCGGCCTTCAACGACTTCAGGCCGTTGTGGCCGGCGAGCCCGCCACCGACGCGGGTGCGCACGTCGCCGAAGGGCAGGTCGATCTCGTCGTGCACGACGAGCACGCGCTCGAGCGCCAGCTTGTAGGCGCCGCGCGCCGGCCCGACCGAGCGGCCCGCCTCGTTCATGTACGTCTGCGGCAGCAGCACGGCGACGCGCGGCCCGCCGGGCCCCGTCCTGCCCTCGGTCAGCAGCCCGTTGAACTTCGACTTCGCGCGCGGGAGCTCCCAGCGCCGCGCGAGCCGGTTGGCGACCTCGAAGCCGAGGTTGTGGCGCGTGCCGGCATAGCTCGAGCCCGGATTCCCCAGCCCGACGACGAGCCAGTCGACCGGCCCGCCCGCGGCGCGGCCGGGGAGCCGCACGGCGCGGCCTTGCTACTCGCCGTCGCCGGAGTCTGCGCCGGCGGCGGCTTCCTCGGCCGGCGCGGCCTCGCCCTCGGCGGCCTCGCCGACGAGCTCGGTCTCCTCCTCGATCTCCTCGGGCTCCTCCTCCAGGCGCGGCGGGGTGAGGGTGGCGACGACCGTCTCCTCGACGTCGTCGAGCACGGTGACGCCGGCGGGCACCGGCACCATGTCGAGCGTGAGCGTGTCGCCGATCTGCATCTCCGACACGTCGAGCGTGAGCGACTCGGGGATCTCGGTCGGCAGTGCCTCGATGTTCACCTCGCGGGTCACGTGCTCGAGCACGCCGCCCTCCTTGGTGCCCGGCGCCTCCTCGGCGCCGGTGAGCTCGAGCGGCACGACAGCGGTGATCGCCACGTTGAGGTTCACGCGCAGCAGATCGACGTGGATCGTCTCGCCGCGCACGGGGTGGTACTGCGCGCTCTTGAGGACCGCGGGCGTGCTGTCGCCGTCGAGGCCGACCTCGAGGACCGCGCCGCGGCCGGCGAGCGCGTGGCGCAGCTCGCGCTCGTCGACGCTGAACGCGAGCGGCTCGGCGTCACCGCCGTACAGGATCCCGGGCACGCGCCCGGTGCGGCGCAGGCGGCGGGTGGCACGCGATCCTTCGACGGCGCGCGGAGCGATCTGAAGCTTGGTGCTCTGCGAAGCCATGGCGACGGCAGAGGGTAGCGAACCGCCCGCGCGGGGCGGGCTCAGCCGCCGTACTGCCGCGTCGTCGTGAAGGACCTCTGGAGGTCGAACCAGGCGGGCTTCTTCGAGCCATCGAAGCGCAGGACGCCCTTCTGATGGATCGGCGGCTCGGGGCGCGGGTTGCCGCCGTCCCAGTTGGGCCGCACGCGGAACTCCTGCAGCGCCCAGTACAGCGCGCCGCTGAGCCACGGCTTCGAGGCGTACACGGCGGTGTGGTAGCGCACGAAGTCCTGCTGGAACTCGTACGTGCCCTTCTCCTCGACCGGACCCGCGCGGTTCGCCTCGGCGCCGAACTCGCTGACGACGATCGCCTGGCGCCGGTAGCAGTTGCGCGCGTAGTCGAGGTAGCCCGACAGCATCTCGCGGTCGGCGATCTGCCCGTTCGGCCCGGGATACCAGCCGAAGTAGCTGTTGAGGCCGAGGATGTCCAGCGGCGCGTACTCCACCCGGCAGCCCGACGTCGGGTAGCCGTTGATCGCCAGACCGACCGGCCGCGTCGGGTCGAGCTGCTTGGCGCGGCGCGTCGCGCGCTTGATGTAGAAGCTGATGACCGGCCCCGGCCGCGACGACAGCTCGTTGCCGATCGACCACACGAAGACCGACGCGTGGTTGCGGTTGGCGACGATGTTCGCCTCGACCTCCTTCGCCGCCAGCTTGCGCACCGACAGGCGCTTGAGGGCCGACGTCTTCAGCGCGTAGACGGGGATCTCCGACCAGATCATGAGCCCGAGGCGGTCGGCGAGCTCGTGGATCTCGGGGTGCATCGGATAGTGCGAGCGCAGCACCGTCGCGCCGAGCTCGCGCGCCTGGGCGACGATCTGCTGGCGGCGCGGGCCGCTGATGGCAAAGCCGGTGGCCGGATCGTCCTCGTGCAGTCCGACGCCGCGCATGTGGACGGGCTTGCCGTTGAGGAACAGCCGCCCGCCGGCGATCCTGAGCTGGCGGATGCCGCTGCGCAGCCGGTAGCCCAGTACGCGGCTTCCGCCGGCTCTCACCGTGAAGCGCGCGTTGTACAGGCGCGGGTTGCCGGGCGACCACAGGCGCGGGTTGCGGACCTTCATGCGCGCCTCGAACACCCCGAACTTGCCGGCGCCGACCCGCTTGGATCCGCCGAAGCGCAGGCCGCGCCGCGCGTAGACCCCGCTGACGCTGACGCGCGCCGCGCGGCGCGAGTAGTTGCGCACGTTCACGCGGGCGAGCACGGTCGCGTCGCACGACGAGCACTTCAGCATCGGGCGCACGAGCACCGACGAGATGTTGATCCGGTCGACGCGCTTGAGGTAGACCTCGCGCAGGATCCCGCCGTAGTTCCACCAACCGCCGGCGGGATCGCCGGAGCCGGTCAGGCCCGAGGGCGGGAAGTCAGCGCCGAGACGGCGGTTGTCGACGCGCACGACGAGGCGGTTGATGCCCTTGCGGCTCAGCGCGCGGTTGGGGATGTGCAGCTCGAACGGCAGGTACGCGCCGGTGTTGCGTCCGACGATCGTGCCGTTGAGCCACACCTTCGTGCGGTAGTTGACCGACTCGAAGCGCAGCAGCCAGTCCAGGCGGCCGCCGCTGTCGGGCAGCCGGAAGTCCTTGCGGTACCAGCCGACGGTGCCGGTCATCGACGCCACCGAGTTGTCGCCCACGTTCCACGCGTTGGGGACGGTCGTCTTCGTCCAGCCGTCGGTCGTCTGCTGCGCCTGGAAGTTCTGGGCGATCCCGACGAGCTCGCGGTCGAGCCGGAAGAGCCACTCGCCGCCCATGAGGTAGGAGTTGTCGGGACCGTCGTGGTACGTGGCCCCGCGCGTGATGCCGTCCGTCTGTGCCTGTGCAGCCGGCGCGGCGACCGCCAGGCCCGCGAGGGCCGTGAGGATGAGTGCGAGCTGGCGGCGTATGTGCATCGTCGGAGGCACAACACCGCCTCGATGCGGGAGTTGTGCTGCGGTCACCGGCAGCTGGATTCGCGGCCGATCGGGGCGCTGACGCGCAGGAGGGTAACGGAGGTCCCGGCGATGGCGTTTCCCCTGCGACGGACGAGCACGCACTGCACCGTCGTCAGCCGGCCCGGGGTGATCCATACGACGCGCGTCGGCTTCGTCCGCGAGCGCAGCGCGTGCGCGGTGCCCGACTGGTAGAGAACGACCTTCAGCTCGCCGGGCGAGCGCAGGCGACGGGCGTTCTCGTGCGCCTGCGCGCGGCACGAATCGTCGCGGCAGTCGAGGTGCTCGAGCATCCCGGCGGCGTCGCCGCGCGCCTGCGCGCGCAGGAGCTCGACGACCGCCCCGCGCTCCACGGTGTCGGTGTTCAGCCAGCGCGCGACGAGCAGGCTGACGCCGAGGAAGACGAGGATGGCGACGGCGATGAGGGCGCGTTTCACGCGCCCATTGTGGCTTCCGTCAGCCCGTGCGGTGGAAGTCGTCGCCGTTGAGCTCGAGGAAGCGCTGGACCGACGCCTCCTGGTGATCGAGCCGTTGGGCGGTCAGCCGCGCGTGGGCGGCGGCGCGCTCCTCGAAGTCCTCGAGGCAGCGCTCGGGGTCGTCGGAGAGCGGGTACACGTGGGCGAGGTCCTGCTGGGCGCAGACGATGCCGAGCGGCGGCCGGCCCTCGGCGAGCGTGCGCGCGCCGCACACGGCGGCGACGAGCAGGCGCCGCTCCGGCGCGGTGAGCGCGAGCGGCAGGAGGCGGTGCGCGGGCAGGCGGACGCCGAGCTCGATCGAGCGGTCGACGCCGACCTCGCCGCCGGTCGCGGCGGCCAGCGGCTCGGTCCACACCGCGAGCACGGTGTCGGCGGCAACGATCGCGTCGCGCAGGGCGCGCGCCTGGCGGGCGTAGAGCTCCTCGGCCTCGTCGCGCGTCGAGGCCTCGGCGAGGTCGAGGTCGCACGGGACGCGCAGCAGCTCGGACGCGCCGACGGCGGTGCCGGGCTCGCGGCCGCCGTTGGCGACGTACGTCTGCAGCGTGCCGAGGTCGCGGCGGCCGTGGAAGATGACGGTCAGCGCCTCGGAGAGCGCCAGATCGGAGACCCGCAGGGCGACGGACGCGCTTGCCTCCGCGTCGATGAGCGCCCGCTGGAGAAGATCGTCGGCTGGGTCCATCCGGAGCCTCCTTCCGCCCTACACAGACGACTCATTGTTAGCGCACACGGGTACTCTCTGCCAGGTATGAAGATTCTCTACAAGCCGTTCGGATTGATCATCGGCATCGTGGCCGGCATCCTTGCGCGGCAGGTCTTCAGCCAGCTGTGGGGTCATATCGATGACCGCGAGCCACCCAAGGCGACGACGAAAGAGTCCACCTGGGGCAAGGTACTCGGTGCGGCGGCCGTCCAGGGCGCGACGTTTGCGGTCACGAAGGCGGCGGTGAACCGCGGCGGAGCGAAGGGCTTCCACTGGCTGACGGGCATCTGGCCCGGCGAGAAGCGGCCCGAGCGCGAGTAAACGGACGTCGTAGGCAGCCGGCGCTCAGCGCAGCACGAAGCCGCGCTGCGCGAGGATCGCCAGGTCGTCTTCGAAGGCCGGGAAGTCCCGCGCGCGGAGATGCTCGGCCGGCGTCCCGTTCGGCCCTCGGCGCCGCAGCCAGCGCTTGAGCACGCCGCCACCTACCTGCTCCGCCGCCTCGGCGGTGAGCGCGAGCAGGATCGCGAGCTCCGGCCGGTGGGCGAGGTCGTTCGTCAGGATCGCCAGCGGGTCGACGGCGAGGATCTCGCACAGCTCGTCGTCGGCGAGGCCGAGGCGCTCCATCAGGGCGACGGCCGGGGAGTCCAACGGGCCGGGCGCCTAGAAGAGCTGGTTCTCGCCGCCGAAGACCTCGCTCACCGAGTCGTCCGTGAAGATGCGGCGGATCGAGTCGGTCAGCAGGTCGGCGCAGGACAGCACGGTGACGTTGTCGGGCGCGCCGGG
>JBOGYT010000130.1:0-12527 GCA_050696955.1 Solirubrobacteraceae bacterium
GTGCCGACGATCATCGAGATGGTCGGCCACACGCGCCTGGACTGCGTCATCGGCACCGCCGCCGGGATGCGCTGGGGCGTCGCGAACGCGACCTGGCACGCGGCGCACCGCTCGGCGTTCGGCCGCCGGCTCGCCGACCAGCCGCTCATGCGCAACGTGCTGGCCGATCTGTGCATCGAGTCGGAGGCGGCGACGGCGCTCGCGATGCGCCTCGCGCGGGCCTATGACGAGGCGGACGAGCACCTGAGGCGTCTCGGCACGGCGGTGTCCAAGTACTGGGTGTGCAAGCGAGGCCCCGGCCACGCGTTCGAGGCGCTCGAGTGCCTCGGCGGCAACGGCTACGTCGAGGAGTCCGGCATGCCGCGCCTGTACCGCGAGATGCCGCTGTCCTCGATCTGGGAGGGCTCGGGCAACGTCATGGCGCTCGACGTGCTGCGCGCGCTGAGCCGGTCGCCGGAGGCCCTGGAGGCGTTCTTTCATGAGGTCGACGCGGCGGCCGGCGCGGACGCGCGGCTCGATGCGTTCGGCGCGGCGCTGCGCGACGAGTTCGCCGACCACGAGGCCGTCGAGGCGCGCGCGCGGCGGATCGTCGAGCGGATGGCGCTGGCCCTCCAGGGGTCGCTGCTCGTCCGCCACGCGCCGCCCGCCGTCGCCGACGCGTTCTGCGCGTCGCGCCTGGCCGGCGACGCCGGGCTGCAGTACGGCACGCTGCCGGCCGGGGTCGACGCCGAGGCGATCGTGGCGCGCCACACGCCGGCTATCGGTTAATCCCCGACTCGGACCCGCGGCGCCTGACAAGATCCGTCGGGATGTTCCCGACCGGCTCATCGATCCAGCTTGCCCGCGTCTTCGGGATCCGCATCGGGGCGAGCCCGAGCTGGTTCGTCGTCCTGTTCTTGTTCATCTACCTCATGTCGGACGCCTTCCAGCAGGTGCTGGACGGCTCCAGCACGCAGGCCTACCTCGTGGCCGTCGCGGCGGTGCTGCTGTTCTTCGGTTCGATCGTCCTGCACGAGCTCGGGCACGCGCTCGCCGCGCGGTGGGAGGGGATCGCGACCCGCGGAATCGAGCTGTGGTTCTTCGGCGGCGTGGCCCAGTTGACGAGCGACCCGCCGACGCCCGGCAAGGAGTTCAAGATCGCGTTCGCCGGGCCGCTCGTGACGCTTGCGGTCGTCGGCGTCTGCACCGGCCTGGTCGCCCTCATCAGCGACGACCCCGTGCTCGACGTCATCCTCTTCAGGGACGGCGTCCATGTCTCGCCCGCGCTCGCGCTGCTCGCGTTCCTCGCGTCCATCAACACCGCCGTCTTCCTGCTGAACATGCTCCCCGCGTTCCCCCTCGACGGCGGGCGGCTCGCGCGTGCGCTCGTCTGGAAGCTCACGGGCGACCGCAACCGCGCGACGAAGATCGCCGGCCGGATGGGCGAGGGCTTCTCCTACCTGCTCATCGGCCTCGGCGTCTTCCTCGTCGCGCAGGGCGCGTACATCGACGGCATCTGGCTGGCGATCATCGGCTGGTTCCTCGCGCAGGCGGCGCGCGGCGCCGTGGTGCGGTCGACGCTGAACGAGCGCCTGGACGGCGTCACCGTCGCCGACATCATGGACACCGAGCCGGTGACGATGCCCGCGAGCCTGCCGCTGTCACGTGCCGAGGACGAGTACTTCCAGCGCTACGGCTGGGACTGGTTCGCCGCCGTCGACGAGCACGGGCGCTTCCTGGGCATCGTCCGGCGCGAGCCCGTTGACATGCAGATCGCGGCCGGACGGCCGGCGCTCGAGGTCGCGGAAGTGGCCGACGTCGGCGACGCCGCCGGCTGGCGCGTCCCATCCGATCGCCCGCTCGAGACGCTCCTCGGAGACGAGCGTCTGCGCGATCGAGGCGCCCTCATGGTCGTCGACGGCGAGGGAGTTCTGCGCGGCGTCGTGACGATCGACCAGGTCGGACGCGCGATCACGGCGGCGCTTCCGCGGCCGGCCGCGTAGCGCGAAAGACGATGTATAGAGTGCGGATCCTTGCCCGCTCACGACGTGCTCATCATCGGCGCCGGACTCGCTGGCCAACGCGCCGCCCTCGCCGCCGCTGAGGCCGGCGCGTCGGTAGCGATCATGAGCAAGGTCCACCCGGTGCGCTCGCATTCGGTCGCCGCGGCGGGTGGCATCAACGCGGCGATCGCGATCGACGACGACTGGACCGAGCACGCCTACGACACCGTCAAGGGCTCGGACTACCTCGGCGACCAGGACGCGATCGAGATCATGTGCAGCGAGGCGCCGCAGGAGGCGATGCACCTCGAGCACATCGGCGTCACGTTTCACCGCAACGAGAAGGGCGAGCTCGACCTGCGCGCGTTCGGCGGCGCCTCGAAGAAGCGCACGGCGTACGTCGCCGACATCACCGGCCAGGCGATCCTGCACGTCCTCTACGAGCAGCTCATGCGCTTCCACGAGGTCGTCGACCGCTACGAGGAGTGGTTCGCGACGTCGCTCGTCCTCGACGGCGACGGGCACTGCGCGGGCGCGATCGCGCGCGACATCCGGACGGGCGCGATGGAGATCTTCAACGCCAAGTCGGTGATCCTCGGCTCGGGTGGCAACGGCCAGTGCTACAAGCCGACGACGAACGCGCTCATCTGCACCGGAGACGGCATCGCGCAGGCCTACCAGATCGGGTGTCCGCTGATGGACATGGAGATGGTCCAGTACCACCCGACGACGCTCGCCGAGAACGGCTTTCTCATCACCGAGGGCGCGCGCGGCGAGGGCGCACAGCTGCTCAACTCCGAGGGCCGGCGCTTCATGGAGGACTACGCGCCGAACAAGATGGAGCTCGCCTCGCGCGACGTCGTCTCGCGCGCCGAGCAGACCGAGATCAACGAGGGCCGCGGCGTCGGGCCCGACGGCCAGGGCATCTTCCTCGACATCACGGTCGTGCCGCGCAAGCGCATCCTCGAGGCGCTGCGCGAGATCGTGAACATCGGCCGCGACTTCGCCGGCACGGACATCACCCGTGAGCCGATCATGATCCGGCCCGGCCAGCACTACATCATGGGCGGCGTGAAGACCGACGTCGAAGGCCGCACGCCGATCACGGGCCTGTACGCGGCCGGGGAGGTCGCCTGCGTGTCGGTCCACGGCGGCAACCGGCTCGGGGCCAACTCGCTGCTCGACACGCTCATCTTCGGCCGCCGCTCGGGCGAGCACGCCGCCGCGCGCGGCAAGGACATGGCGATGCCGCACGCGCCCGCGAGCCGCCTGGCGCAGGACGTCAAGCTCATCGCCTCGATCATCGGGCGCGAGCGCGCGGGGCGCCGGATCTCGGAGATCAAGGACGAGCTCGGCGAGACGATGAACGAGCACGTCGCGGTGTACCGCGACGAGGAGGGCCTGACGAAGGCGCTCGAGATCGTGCGCCGGCTGAAGGACGAGGCGGCGACGGCCTACGTCGACGACCGCGGCACGGTCTTCAACCAGGACGTGCTCGGCGCGATCGAACTGGGGTACATGCTCGACTGCGCGGAGGCGACGGTCGTCGCCGCGATCGAGCGCAAGGAGTCGCGCGGGGCGCAGTTCCGCACGGACTACCCGGAGCGCAACGACGACGAGTGGCTCAAGCACATCAACATCACGCGCGGCGACGACGGCTCGCCGCAGATCTCCACCTCGCCGGTGACGATCACGCGGTGGGAACCTGAAGTGAGGAAGTACTGATGAGCGAGTTCACGCTGAGACTGCGCCGCTACGACCCCGAGACGGGCGCGCCCCCGTACTGGGAGGAGCACACGGTGGAGCTCGAGCCGCACCGCTCGGTGCTCGAGGCGATCCTGCAGGCCAAGGCGCGGTTCGACGGCTCGATCGGCATCCGCTGCTCGTGCCGGGCGGCGATCTGCGGCTCGTGCGGCGTGCGCATCAACGGCAAGCCGGACCTCGCCTGCCACACGCACCTCGACAAGGCCCAGCGCCACGCGACGGACGGGGTCATCGAGGTCGAGCCGATGGGCAACATGCCGATCATCAAGGACCTCATCGTCGACATGGAGGCGGTGCACTGGAAGAAGATCCAGCGCGTCACCCCGTGGCTCATCGCCAAGCAGCCGGTGCCCGAGCGCGAGTACATCGTCCCGAAGGAGACGATGATCGACGTCACCCAGTCGATGGCGTGCATCCAGTGCGGGGCGTGCGTGTCGGATTGCCTGTCGATGGAGGTCGACCCGGAGTTCATCGGCCCGGCCGCGCTGGCCAAGGCCTACCGCTTCGTCGGCGACCCGCGCGACGACCAGCACTTCGAGCGCCTGCGCGACCTCGCCGAGGACCCGCACGGCATCTACGACTGCACGCACTGCTTCATGTGCATCGACGCGTGCCCGAAGGGCGTCGCGCCGATGAGCCAGATCATGCGCCTGCGCCGCATCTCCAGCCGCGACCACGGGATCGTCGACCCCAACAACGGCGAGCGCCACGAGGCGGCGTTCGTGTCGCTCGTGCGCCAGTACGGGCTGCTCAACGAGCCGGAGCTGCTCACGCGCTCCTACGGCGGCAACTCGCCGCTGGCGAAGTTCTCCCCGCGCGCCGGCGCGGAGCTCGCGAGCTCGCTGCCGTCGATCGCCAAGGCGCTCCTGCGGCGCAAGGTCACGCCGGGGGTCGCGCTCAAGCCGCACAAGCTCCCCAAGAGCGACCTCCAGCAGATCAGGAAGATCTACAAGCACGCCGAGGAGGACAGCTTCGAGCTGAACCTCTACATCGTCGGCTACGACGAGGACGACGACTGATGAAGGTCGCCTACTGGCCGGGCTGCGTGTCGCGCGGCTTCACCCCCGAGCTGCACGGCTCGATGGCGCGGATCGCGCCGCTGCTCGACATCGAGCTCGTCCCGATCGACCGCGCCTCGTGCTGCGGCGCCGGCGTCATCGCCGAGCACAACCAGGAGCTCGCGGACACGCTGAACGCGCGCACGTTCGCGCTCGCGCAGCAGGTCGGCGGCGCGGCGATGATGATGAACATCTGCTCGACGTGCCAGGGCGCGCAGAGCGAGTGCCAGGAACGCCTCGATGCCAACGCGGAGTACCGCGCGCACGTCAACGAGACGCTCGCCGAGGAGGGCCTGGCCTACGAGAAGGGCCTGACGAACAAGAACTTCCTCTGGCTCCTGGTGGAGGAGCTCGGGCTGGACGAGCTGCGCGCGCGCGTGCAGCGGCCGCTGACCGACCTGCGCGTGGGGCCGTTCTACGGCTGCTACATCGTGCGCCCGGTCGAGCGGCTCGGGATCGACGAGGACGCGCCGCGCGACACGTACCTGGCGCTCGTCATCGAGGCACTGGGCGGCACCGTGATCGACTACGCCGGCAGCCACAAATGCTGCGGCTTTCCGATCATCACGATGAACAAGGAGGCGTCGCTCAAGCAGGCCGGGCGCCATCTCGGCGACGCCGTGGACGCCGCCGCGGACTGCCTCGTGACGCCGTGCCCGCTGTGCCACCTGAACCTCGATCTGCAGCAGCCGCTCGCCGAGCGGGTCGTCGGGCGCGACCTGGACATGCCCGTGCTGCACCTCCCCCAGCTCGTCGGCCTGGCGCTCGGGGTCAAGCCCGACCAGCTCGGCCTCCAGCGCCACGTCGTCAAGCCGACGTCGGTCATCGACTGGACGACCTCCGTGGTCGCCGGGGTCGGTGAGACCTCCGCTGAGGGGTAAGCGCGACGCCGCGCGCCGTCTCGTCGACGGGGCGCGCCGCGCGGTCGCCGAGGCGATCGCGCCGCCGCAACGCGGAGATGCCGGAGAGGAGAGCCCTGAGGTCGCGCGCGACGCGCGCCCGGCCGGCGACATCGACGCCCGCTTCGATGCCGCGCGGGAGCGGCTGCGGTCCAAGGTGGCGCCGCGCGAAGAGACGGAGAGAGGGCGCTAGGCCCTCTCTCCGCACTTCAAACCCCGTTTAGCCCGTCGGTGGGACGCGGGCCGCGCCTGATTCCCATTCAGTCGCGTCCGGTACGTCGACCCGTCAATCACTGTGACGCAGCGCTGCGTCGCCGTCTTCCCCCAGCAGGGGTGATCTTCGGGGGAGCGATGGTCACCCCTTCGACGATCGTGGCGCCACCTCACGCTCGGGCCGGTGGGTGCCGATAGGTCGCCTATGGAGCTCGACAGGCCGGTCACGGTCGTCCTCGCTCGCTTTGAGGACCTCATCAACGCGGGTTTGCGCAACCTCATCGAGGACGACCCGCACCTCAGAATCGTCGCGTCGGAGATCGCGCCCGACGCGCTCGACGCGGTCATCGCGGAGCGGGGTCCGCGCGTCGCGCTGCTGAACCTCGCAGCGCTGCAGGCGCCATCCGAGGTCCGCCGGCTGCACGCCGCCCATCCCGAGACGCGGCTCGTCGTGCTCGCCAACCGCCCGACCCCGGGCGAGTGCAGCCAGCTGCTCGCGCTGGGCGCGACGGCCTGCCTTGGCAAGGAGGTCCAGGCGCGCGACGTGCTCAACACGATCCACCTCGCGTCCCGCGGGCTGCACGTACTGCCCTACGGCAATCCGGTCGCGGTGAGCGACGGCCACGAGGTCCTGACGCCGCGCGAGGCCGACGTCCTCGACCAGCTCCAGCTCGGCCGCTCGAACAGCGAGATCGCGGCGGCGCTGTCGGTCAGCATCGAGACGGTGCGCACCCACGCCCGCAGCGTCTTTCGCAAGCTCGGCGTGCACAGCCGGCGCGAGCTCAAGGGCCTTTCCCGGTAACGTCGTTTGGAGGTCGCCGGTGGCGTGCCAGAGCGAGCGCCTCGGCGATCCGTGCGACGAGCGCGTGCGGCCGGTCGGTGAGCTCGGTCGGGTGGTTCTGAGGACGACGTAGCCGGCGCGGGTGTGCGTGGCGTCGCGGCGCAGGTCGCGCTCGAACGCGGCGCGGGTGGCATGAAAGGCGTAGCTGTCGAACTCGATGATCACCCGCTCGATGCGCCACACGGCGTCGACCTCGAAACCCTCGACCCGGTGATTGAACGCGGGGCGGGGGAGCGCGACGAGGAGGCGCTCGGCCTGGGAGCGGGTGAAGGCGGGCCGTGCGATGAGGGCTCTGACGACAGCGGCTCCGGGTCGTCGCGGAGCGCGGTCGATGGCGGCGTCGAGGCTCCGCTTGCTGATGAGCCGGTTGATCTGCGCCTGCTCGATCGCGGCCGCGCCGGCGTCCAAACCGGCGCGAATCGTTGCTCGTTGTTGATGCTGTTCTGATGAACCGCGCGACGCCGCTATCAGACCCGCGCCCCGATGAGCCCGCGGGCGTGGAGGGCCTCGGCGAGCTGGACCGTGTTGAGCGCGGCGCCCTTGAGCAGGTTGTCGCCGACGACGAAGAAGTTCAGCGTGAAGGGGTCTGACAGGTCCCGGCGGATGCGGCCGACGGCGACCTCGTCGCGGCCGGCGTACTCGAGCGGGGTCGGGACGTCGTCGACGACGAGGCCGGGGAAGGCGCGCAGCACCTCGAGCGCGCGGTCGAGGTCGACCTCGCGGGCGAACGTCGCGCGGGTCTGCACGCCGTGGCCGACCATGACCGGGACGCGGACGCACGTCGGCGAGACCGCCAGATCGGGGATCCCGAGGATCTTGCGCGACTCGTTGCGCAGCTTGAGCTCCTCGTCGGTGTAGCCCTCCTCGCCGACCGCCCCCAGCAGCGGCACCGCGTTGAACGCGAGCGTCGCGGCGTGGACGGAGTGCGAGACCTTCGCCGCTGCGGTCGCGCCGTCCTCGCAGAGCTGCGTCACGTCCGCCGCCAGCGGCCCGATCTGCCCGGCGAGCTCGTCGATCCCCTTCTGCCCCGCCCCGCCGGCGGCCTGGAAGCTCGTCGGCACGATCGCGCGCAGGTCGAACTCGTCGTGCAGCGCCTTGAGCGGCAGCATCGCGACCATCGTCGTGCAGTTCGGGTTGGCGACGATCCCGCTGTGCGAGTCGAGCGCCTCCGGGTTGACCTCGGAGACGACCAGCGGCACGTCGTCGTCCATCCGGAACGCGCTCGAGTTGTCGACCACCACGGCGCCCGCGTCCACGAACCGCCGAGCCCACTCGCGCGAGCGCGTGGCGCCGGCGGAGAACAGCGCGACATCGAACCCACGAATCGATTCATCAGTCAGTGCATCGACGACCAGACCGCCCGCGAGCACACGTCCCGTCGAGCGCTCGGACGCGAACGGCACGACCTCAGAAGACGGAAAGTCGCGCTCGGCCAGCAGCCGCAGCATGACGGTGCCCACAGCACCGGTCGCGCCGACCACGGCGACCCGCAGGCTCACGACTTCCCGCCGTTGCTCGTCGAATCGATGGTGGCGAAGGTCATCGGATGTGCTCGCTATGCGAACTCCCCGAACGGCCGCTCCGGCCTGATCGTGTCGCGGCCCGACAGCTCGAACGCCGTGTGCAGCGCGCGCACCGCATCGGGCACCTGGGCGCCGGCGATGACGCACGAGATCTTGATCGGCGAGGTGGCGATCATCTCGATGTTGATCGCCTCGTCGCCGAGCGTCGTGAAGACCTTCGCGGCGACGCCGGGATGGGACTTCATCCCCGCTCCGATGACCGAGACCTTGCCCATCGCCTCGTCGGTCGCCACGTCGATGCCCAGCTCGTCGCACAGCGGCTTCAGCGCGATGCCCGCGTCGATGAGATCGGTGCGCGGCACGGTGAAGGACATGTCGGCGACCGCGCCCTCGGACACGGGCTCGTTCTGGATGATCATGTCGATGTTCACGTGCGCGTCGGCGAGCGCGGTCGCGATGCGCCCGGCGATGCCCGGGATGTCGGGCACGCCCTTGAGCGTGACGCGCGCCTCCTCGGTGGAGTGCGTGACGGCGGTGATGAGCGGTTGTTCCACGGTTTCCTCTTCTCCGACGATCACGGTACCCATCCCACCCGCCCCGTCGTCGAAGCTCGACAGAACGTGGATGCGCACACCGTGGTTGCGGGCGTACTCGACCGAGCGCAGCTGGAGCACGCCGGCGCCGCTGGCGGACATCTCGAGCATCTCCTCGAACGACACGACGGGCAGCTTGCGGGCGTCGGGCACGATGCGCGGGTCGGCGCTGAAGACCCCCGCCACGTCGGTGTAGATCTCGCAGACGTCGGCCCGGATCGCCGCCGCGAGGGCGACCGCGGTCGTGTCCGATCCGCCGCGCCCGAGGGTCGTGACGTCCTTCGCGGTGGACACGCCCTGGAAGCCCGCGACGAGCACGATCGAGTCCTCGGCGAGGGCGTCACGTATCCGATCGGCGCGCACATCTAGGATGCGCGCCTTCGTGTGCGACGTGTCTGTAACGATCCCCGCTTGTGACCCGGTCAGGGAAATCGCGCGATGGCCGAGATCGTTGATCGCCATCGCGCACAAGGCGCATGACTGCCGCTCGCCGGTCGACAGCAGCATGTCGAGCTCGCGCGGGTCGGGATGCGGCGAGATCTCCTGTGCCTCCGCGATGAGGAAGTCCGTCGTCTTGCCGCGCGCGCTGAGGACCGCGACGACGCGATTGCCCATCTCGCGCTTGGCCACGATCCGCTGCGCCGCGCGCTTCAGGCGCTCGGCGTCGGCGACCGATGTCCCGCCGAACTTCATGACGACCGTCCCGTTCATGACCGGCCCGGAGCGTAGCGAGTGATCCCGTCCGCCCTGCGCCGTCCGCGCATCCTGATCCTGGCGATCGTCGTGATCGCGGTCGCGGCCGGCGTCTTCCTGCTGACGGGCGGCGACGACGAGCAGCCGGTCGGCGAGGCCGGCTCGCGCTTCGGCGAATCGAGCGACCGTGCGGGCGGGGGCACGCTGCTCGACACGCTCGCGCCGGTGCTCGGCGCGACGCAGACCAAGCGCGGCGGCGGCTCGGATCCCGAGCCGCCCTCGGCCGACGAGCTCGGCCGCGCCCCTCAAGACGCCGTCGCCGGCCTGTTCGTCGTCGGCTTCCGCGGCAAGGGTCCCGGCAGCGAGTTCTTCGAGCGACTGGCGGCGCGGCCGTACGGCGGCGTGCTGCTGACGCGCTCGAACTACGACCAGCCCCAGCAGCTCGCGACGCTGACGCGCACGGTCCAGAGCACCGCGCGCGGCGCCGGGAACCCGGCGCCGCTCGTCGCCGCCCAGCAGGAGGGCGGCGAGTTCAGCGCGTTTCGCAACCTCGCGCCCAAGCCGCAGGTCGACGTCGGCGAGGAGGGGCCGCGCGCGACCTTCGCCAGCGCGCTCTCCGGCGGCAAGCAGCTCAAGGCGCTCGGCGTGACGCTGACGCTCGCGCCGAACGCGAACATCGCCGTGGCCGGCGGGCCAGGGCAGGGACGCGGCTTCTCCGACCGCCCATCCGTCGTGACGAGCGCGGTGCGCTCGTCCGTCGGCGCCTACAAGGCGGCGGGGATCATCTCGGCCGTCGGCCCGTTCCCGGGCGACGGCGCCGCCGCGCAGGATCCCAACACCGGCCCGGGCCCGGTCGGCCTCGGGATCGATCAGCTGCGCGGCGCCGACATGAAGCCGTTCGAGGCGGTGGCCAGCGGGCGCTCGGCGACGCCGGCGATGCAGATGTCAAACGCGATCTACGTCGCCTACGACGCGGTGACGCCGGCGACGCTGCTGCCGGACGCCTACGAGGAGCTGCGCGACCGGCTGGGCTTCACGGGCGCGATCGTCTCCGCCGACCTGACGGCGACGACGGCGACGTCGGGCGGCAACGTCGGCGACGCGGCGGTCGAGGCGCTGAAGGCGGGCGCCGACCTGCTGCTCATCCCGGGCGGCCGCGCGCAGCAGGACGAGGCCTACCGCGCGGTCGTGTCGGCGGTGCGCTCGCGCGACGTGCCGGCAGCGCGGGTCGTCTCGGCGCTGCGCCGGATCGCGACGCTGCGGCGGTTGTCGCGCGGGGCACGCGAGCCGGCCACGCTGCCGGAGTAGCTCAGCGCGGAGCGCCGGGCGCAGGCCGGGGCCGCGCCGAACGGCATCGATGAGGACACGGACTCAGACCGGGTTCCAGCGGTCGTGGCGTCTTTGCTGCGCATGGAGCAGCACATACGCCACAGACCCCACGATCGCGCTGCCCCCTGCGCGATTTCGCACCTTCCCCTCATCGATGCCGTAACCGCGCCACAGCACCACGGCGCCACTCGGCAGGCTGAGCCCTACAGCTGCCGCCGCCCCAGGAACGCCTTGCTCAGCGTCACCTCGTCGGCGTATTCGAGGTCCCCGCCGACCGGGAGCCCGCTCGCCAGCCGCGTGACCACGACGTCCGGTGCCCGCAAGCGCAGCGTGTCGGCGATGTGCAGGGCCGTCGCCTCGCCGGTCGTCGTGGGGTTCGTCGCGAGCACGACCTCGCGGATCGGGTGAGCCGGATCGGTCACGCGCTCGTAGAGCTCGGCGATCTTCAGGTCGTCGGGATCGACGCCGTCGATCGGCGAGAGGGCGCCGCCGAGCACGTGGTAGCGGCCGCGGAACTCGTGCGTGCGCTCGACGGGGATGACGTCGCCGGCCTCCTCGACGACGCAGATGAGGCCGGCGTCGCGGCGCTCGTCCATGCAGATCCGGCAGCGCGGGGCATCGGCGAGGTTGAAGCAGACCTCGCACAGCGTGATCTTGTCCTTGACCTCGCTGATCGACTCCGCGAGCGCGGCGGCGTCCTCGGGGGAGGCGCGCAGGATGTGGAACGCCAGCCGCTGCGCCGTCCGCGCGCCGATCCCGGGCAGCTTGCCGAGCTCTGAGATCAGGCGCTGGATCGGCGGGGCGTACAAGCGGGTTGTGGTGCGCCGCTCAGCGGCCGAGGCCGGGCAGGCCGCCCGGCCCGCCGAGCGCGCCGAGGTCCAGGCCGCCGGTGAGGCCGCCCATCTTGTTGGCGGCGAGCTCCTGCGCCTGGCGGATCGCCTCGTTGACGGCGGCGAGCACCATGTCCGACAGGAGCTCGGGATCGTCGGGATCGATCGCATCGGCCTCGATGCGGATGTCCTTGACGTCGAGGTCGCCGCTGATCGTGACCGTGACCATCCCGCCGCCGGCCGACGCCTGGACGGTCTCCTTCGCAAGCTGCTCCTGCGCGGCCACCATGTCGGCCTGCATCTTCTGAACCTGCTTCATCATCTGGTTCATGTTCGGCTGGGGCATCAGAGGTTCCTAGCTCTTGGGGTCGGGTTGCGGATCGGAGTGGATCTCCTCGGCATCGAACTCTGCCATCAGGCGCGCAACAAGGTCCTCGTCCGTCGGAGCGGCGGCCGGCGCGGCGGCCGGCAAGTCGTCCTCCCCCGCCGCCGGCTCGAAGACGTAGCCGATCCGCGCACGGCTGCCGGTGACGGTCCGCACCGCCTCGGCGACGCACGCGCGGTAGGTCTCGTCCTCGGCCTTGCGCCGCAGGAACGCGGCGGTCTGCGCAAACGCGACCGTCACCTGCTCGCCGTCGACCGCCACCGGTTGCGCGTCGGCGAGCAGCGCCGCGCACAGCGCGTTTGACTCCTGGAGCGTCTCGAGCACCGCGGGCCAGACGGCGCGCAGCCCGTCGAGCTCGAGCTCCGGCGCGCCGCCGGCATGCCCGGGCACGGCCACGGCGACAGCCTGGGTCACGCC
>JBOGYT010000131.1:0-2503 GCA_050696955.1 Solirubrobacteraceae bacterium
CTATGCGCCCTACGGCGCCGCGGCGGGATCGGATCAGCGGCCCCCGCGGCGGCGCGCCCGCGTCAGGTCTTGGGCAGCGTTCCCTCGACCCACGTCGGCGGGCCGTCCTCGGGATGCTCCTGCTTCCAGATCGGCGCCTGCGACTTGACCGCGTCGAGGATCGCGCGCGCGCCCGCGAACGCCTCTCCACGATGCGGCGCCGAGACCGCGACGACGATGCTCGGCTCGCTCAGCGGGACCGTGCCGGTGCGATGCACGACGGCCACGGCGGGCAGCCCGTACTCCTCGGCGGCGGACGCCGCGATGCGCTCGATCTGCTCGCGCGCCATGTCGACGTAGGCCTCGTACTCGAGCGTCTGCACCTCGCGCGTCGTGCCGAGGAAGACGACCGTCCCGCCGCACGACGGGTCGACGACGAGCCGGCGGATCGCCTCGACGTCGAGCGGCTCACCGGTGACGTCGGCGAGGCGCACGGCGCCGAGCGCGGTGCGCGGGCTGTCCGACCCGCCGCTGACGGGGGGCACGAGCGCGAGCTCGTCGCCGTCGGCCAGCAGGTGGTCGGTGTCGACGTACTCGCGCTCGACGGCGACGACGAACGGGGCGCGCTCCGGCAGCCCGCTCAGCGGCCCGCGCCGCAGCTCGCTGATCGCGTCGGCTACCGTGGATCCCTCGGAGAGGCGCAGATCGAGCGTTGCCGCGCCCGCCTGCTCGCGCAGGACCGCGAAGAGTCGAACCGTGATGTCCACGACCCTGATACTAGGACCATGAGCGATCGAGCTGCCATGCTGATCCGCGTAAGGTCTGTGCGCGTAGAGGCGCGTAGAGGCTTGTTGGAGGGGTAGTGCTGAGGGATGGAGAGCAATCCGATGTCGTCGTCTGAGCAGCTCGTCGATGGGCACGGCCGGGCGATCCGGGACGTGCGCGTGTCGGTCACCGACCGCTGCAACTTCCGCTGTCAGTACTGCATGCCCGCCGAGGGCCTTCCGTGGCTCGAGCGCGATCAGGTCCTGACGTTCGAGGAGCTGCACCGGCTCGTCACGCTGCTCGCGCAGATGGGCGTCCACGACGTGCGGCTGACGGGCGGCGAGCCGCTCGTGCGGCGCGAGTTCCCCCGGCTCGCGGCGATGCTCGCGACCGTCGACGGCGTCGAGGACCTCAGCGTCACGACCAACGGCTTCCTGCTCGAGCGCGACGCCGAGGCGCTCGTGGCCGCCGGCATCAACCGCTTCAACGTGTCGATCGACTCGCTGCAACGCGACCGCTTCTTCGAGATCACGCGCCGCGACAGCCTGCCGCGGGTGCTCAAGGGCCTCGAGGTGCTCGGCCAATATCCCGAGGCGCATCCGATCAAGATCAACGCCGTCGGGATGCGCGGCTTCACGGAGACCGAGATCATGCCGTTCGCGCGCTTCGCCCGCGAGCACCCCTACGAGGTCAGGTTCATCGAGTTCATGCCCCTGGACGCCGACCGCAACTGGGACCCCAAGAGCGTGCTGACCGGCGACGAGATCCGCGCGGCGATCCACGCGGTCTACCCGCTCGAAGCCGAGCCGCGGGAGCCATCGGCAACCGCCCGGGTGTATCGCTTCGCCGACGGCGAGGGGAAGATCGGCTTCATCAACCCGGTCTCCGAGCCCTTCTGCGGCGACTGCGACCGCATCCGTCTGACCGCCGAGGGCAAGCTGCGAACGTGCCTGTTCAGCCTGCACGAGACCGACCTGCGCGAGCCGCTACGTAGCGGAGCGACGGACGCCGAGCTGCAGCGAACGATCCGCGGCGCCGTCTGGCGCAAGGAGCTCAAGCACCACGTCAACGACGAGGGTTTTCAGCAGCCACACCGCAGCATGAGTCAAATTGGTGGCTGAGCGGCCCCGGGGCTGGTAGAAACCGCAACAGGCGGCAATGCTGACCGCACTCTGGCGCGCACGATCGGGCGTCGCGCCTATAGACTCAGCGATTCATCAAGAGGGAGGAGTCGGACCACATGACAGGGAACAACAGCCTGGCGGCGCGGGTGGCGCTTGCCTTGGGCTTCTTCTACGTGGCCATCGGGGTCATCGGGTTCATCGTGACGGGGTTCAACGACTTCACGCAGAACACCGATGAGGCGCTGCTCGGGTTCCAGATCAATCCAGCGCACAACATCGTCCATCTCGTGGTCGGCTCGTTCTTGCTGATCATGACGAGCTTCTCGGCTCCGGTCACCGAGGGCGCGTTGATGGGCGTCGGCCTGTTCTACGTCGTCGCGTTCGTGATCGGTTTCGTCGACACAACCCCAGTTCGGGTGGGGGACAAGGTCGACAGCCTCACGATCATCTCGATGAAGGGCTCTGGCGATCTGGAGAACTTCAACCATTTGTTCTTCGGGGTGGTCGCGCTGGTGTCGGGGCTGTTGTCATCCGCCGCCACCGCTGCGCAAGCCAAACGCAGCGGGATACCCGCCTGAACCGCGGGAGCGGCCCCAGTCAGACCGTCATCGTCCCGGGCACGCGCCTCGTTGCGA
>JBOGYT010000132.1:0-3633 GCA_050696955.1 Solirubrobacteraceae bacterium
CGTCCCGGGCGGCGGCTCCTCCGACATCCGCCCGGCGGCGACGGCGGCGCTGACCCGCCGCACGATCTCGCCGCGCGGGTCCAGCTCTCCCGAGCGCCCGCCGACGCGCTGGCGGAAGCGCTCGACCGCGTGGTCGGTAACGGCCACGGTCACGCCCCCGGGCGCGCTCACGGCAGATCCCGGCGGTAGCGCAGCTCGTCCAGGCCCCAGCGCATCGGGCGCGAGCCCGCGCGGCCATCCGCCGACCAGCCCGCCTCCGTGTAGAAGCGCCGGGCCGGATCGTTGGTCTCGGCGACCCACAGGATCGCCGCCCCGCAGCCGGCCTCCGCCAGCGACGCCAGCGCGCGATCGTGCAACGTGCGGCCGAGACCGACCCCCTGGCGCGCCGCGCGCAGATACAGCGCATACAGCTCGCCGGTCGGCGCTCCGGCGTCGTCGTCGCGCGCCGGGCCGAAGCAGGCGAAGCCGTCGAGCCCTTCTTCGAGCTCGAGGACGAGGATGTCCATCTCGCGCTCGATCAGCCCGCGCCACACCTCCACGCGCCGCTTCAGCGTCTCGGCGTCGAGCGCGCCCGGGGGCGCGAGCTCGCCGTACGCCTCGTGCCAGCAGCTCAGCTGCAACGCGCCCAGCGCCTCGGCATCGGTCGGGGCGGCCCGCCGGATCACGGCGTCAGAAGAGGAGGTGTTCGAGCCCCACGAGCGGCGACTCGGTCAGCTCGGGCACGCGCCGGACGGCGAGCAGCACGCCCGGCATGAACGACTCGCGCGCGTAGGAGTCCTGGCGGATCGTCAGCGACTGGCCGACATCGCCGAGGATGACCTCCTGGTGGGCGACGAGGCCGGGCAGGCGGACCGAGTGGATCGGCACGTCGCCCTCCATGAGCTGCGCGGTGCGCGCGGCCGTCCCGGACGGCGCGTCGAGCTTGCCGTCGTGGTGCAGCTCGATGATCTCGGCCTTCGCCATGTGGCGCGACGCCTGCGCCGCGAAGCGCATCATGAGCACCGCGCTGATCGCGAAGTTCGGCGCGATGAACACGTTTGCGCCGTCGGCTTCGCGCAGCGGCTCGACGTCGAAGCCGGTCGTCCCGATGACGACGTGCACGCCGGCGGCGACGCACTGCAGCGCGTTGTCGAGCGCCGTGTCGGGCCGGGTGAAATCCACGACGACGTCGGCGTCGTCGAGCACGTCGGCGAGGGAGGTACCGAGGGCCGGGTCCGCGCGGCCGCTGAGCTCGAGGTCGTCGGCGCCCTCCACGGCGGCGACGACCGCCTGTCCCATCCGGCCGGCCGCGCCCGCCACCGCGACGCGCAGGCTCACCGAGCGCCGACCTCGGCGGCCGCCGGGACCAAGTCGGGCACGACGGGCTCGAGCGCCCGGCGGAACGTGTCCTCGGCGGCGCCGATGCCCACCGCGCTCAGGCGCCCGGGTACCAGCAGCTCGCCGGTGAGCGCCGAGACGTCCTCGAGCGTCACGGCCTCGATGCGCTCCACGATCTCGTCGACCGACAGCAGCGGCTGCTCGCCGAGCACCGCGGTGCCGAGCCGGTTCATCCGCGCCGCGGTCGACTCGAGGGCGAGCACGATGCGGCCCTTCACGTTCTCCTTGGAGCGGTTGAGCTCCTCCGCCGTCACGCCGCCGTCGCGCAGGAGCGCGAGCTCGTCCGCGACGACCCGCAGCGCCGGCCCGACGTTGTCGGGCCGCGTGCCGAGGTAGACACCGATCAGGCCGCTGCCCGCGTAGAGCGACTGGAACGAGAAGACGCTGTACGCCAGGCCGCGCTCCTCGCGCACCTTCTGAAAGAGCCGCGACGACGAGGTGCCGCCGATGATGTTGTCGAGGACGCGGGCGACGAAGCGGCGCTCGTCGTCGCGCGCGAGACCGGGCGCGCCGAGGCAGACGTGGTACTGCTCGGTCTCCTTGCGCAGGAAGCGCACCCGCGGCGGGAGGTCGTCGGGCAGCGGCGGCGCCGGATTGGACGGCGGGCGGTCGGGCACATCGACGGCGCGTGCCAGCTCGACGACCGCGTCGTGGTCGACCGACCCGGCGGCCGCGATCACGATCTCGCTGGGGACGTAGTGGCCCGCGTGGAAGCCGGCCAGCCCCTCGGCGCTCGTGTTCGAGACGACGTCCGCGCGGCCGATGACCGCGCGCCCGAGCGGATGGTCGCCGAAGACGGCCTCGCCGAGCACGTCGAAGACGCGGTCCTGCGGGTCGTCCTCGTACATGGCGATCTCCTCGAGCACGATCTGGCGCTCGTTGGCGAGGTCCTCGTCATCCATGCGCGGATGCCAGACCATGTCCGCGACGATGTCGAACGCCTCGGGCAGATGCTCGTCGATCACGCGGGCGTAGACCGAGGTCGACTCCTTGCCGGTGCCGGCATTGAGCTCGGCCCCCATCGTGTCGAAGATCTGATCGATCTCCAGCGAGCCGTAGCGGGCGCTGCCGCGGAAGAGCATGTGCTCGACGAGGTGCGACAGCCCCGCCTCGGCGTCGCTCTCGAGCGCCGACCCGGTCGGGATCCAGAATCCGAGCGTCGCGGATCGGACGGTTGGCATTGCCTCCGTCACGACCCGGACGCCGGAGTCCAGGACGGTCAGCTGATGACCGGTCTCCGTCAGGGTGCTACCCGCGGTCGGAGTCGCCGTGGCGCGGGCGCCCGGAGCCGCGCCGGCCACGGTCGCCGCCGCGGTCACCGCCGCGTCCGCCGCCGTTGCTGCGCTCGCGGCGCGGGCCGCCGCCGCCACCGCCGCCCGAACCGACGGCCACGAGCTCCTCGGCGGACTTGCCGGCGACGTCGGGGTCTTCTGCCAGGCGCAGGCCGATGCGGCCGCGCTCGCGGTCGACCTCGACCACGCGCACGTGGATCTCGTCGCCCTTGTTGAGCACGTCCTCGACGGTGTCGACGCGCTGGCCGGGCGACACGTTGGAGATGTGCAGCAGCCCGTCGGTGCCCTTGGCGAGCTCGACGAACGCGCCGAACGTCGTCGTCTTGACGACCTTCGCGCCGGGGAACTCGTCGCCGACCTCGACCTCCTTGGTCATCGAGCGGATGCGCTCGGCGAGCGACTCGCCGAGCTGCCCGTTGGCCGAGTAGATCAGCACCTGACCCTCGTCGTTGACGTCGATCTGCGACTCGAACTCCTCGGCGAGGCCGCGAATCGTCTCGCCGCCCTTGCCGATGAGCAGGCCGATCTTGTCCGTGTCGATCTGCACCGTGAGGATCCGCGGCGCGTGCGGCGAGAGCTCTGAGCGGGGCTCGGGGATGACCTGCGTCATCTCGCCGAGGATGAACGTCCGCGCCTTGAGCGCCTGATCGAGCGCGTCGCGCAGGATGTCGAACGTCACGCCGGTGATCTTGATGTCCATCTGCAGGGCGGTGATGCCCTCGCTCGTGCCGGCGACCTTGAAGTCCATGTCGCCGAGGTGGTCCTCGACGCCGGCGATGTCGGTCAGGACGATGTAGTCGTCGCCCTCCTTGATGAGCCCCATCGCGATGCCCGCGACCGGCCGCTTGAGCGGCACGCCGGCGTCCATCAGCGACAGCGACGAGCCGCAGACCGACGCCATCGACGACGAGCCGTTGGACTCCAGGATGTCCGACACGACGCGGATCGTGTACGGGAACTCCTC
>JBOGYT010000133.1:0-16382 GCA_050696955.1 Solirubrobacteraceae bacterium
CGCGAGCGCGGAGCGCCGCGGATCGAGACGGGCAGGTGGCGCCGCCGGGGGCACGGATGCTCCAGACTGCGGGCGACAGACCGTCAGTGCTGACCTAGACCATGACGGCGTCGTCGCCGCGTTGCAAAGCCGTCTGGGCGAGTACTGGACGGTGACCGTGCGCTCGGCCGCGCCGAACGCGCCCCTCATCGCCATGTTCAGCGGCGCGCTGCAGAAGGCCGAGCCCAAGGACGACGCGCCGCCCGGCGAGACCGACTTCGTCTGGTACGTCGGCAGCGACGAGCGAACGTTCGGTGCCTTTGCGATCCCGCGCGACGGGTTTCGTGTCGGTCGCTGGGAGGCCACGCCGAAGGGCCCTGCGCTCATGGTCCAGTCCACGAACGTCCTGATCGCGCTGTTCCCGCGGTCGGTGGAGGACTGAGCGGGTGGCGCGGGCGTGGCCGTGGGGTTGTGGTTCACGAACTGCATCGATGAGGGAAGCGGGTAGCGGCGCCGCGGCAGGATGTCGAGGCGGGAGGCCGGCCACATGCATAAGTGACGCCTGTCGCTCGCGGGCCGCGAGAAGGGTCACGTATGCATCTATGACATGCAGAAGTGCCCCCTCACGCGGGGCGAGGTCGCGAAGTGTCACTTGTGCATGTGATCCCGCCCGCGGCGCCGCGCAGGGCTATCCCGCCCGGCGGCGTCGAGCGAGGACGGCGAACGGCAGAGCGAACCCGGCGAGGATGAGCAGGAAACCGCCTATGCGCAGCCCGCTCTCGGCCGCGTCGGACAGGCGCGGCGGGTCGTTGAAGCCGACGACCCCGCGTCCGATGTCCTGCTTGGCGGTCCGCAGGCTGCCGCCGCGCGTATCCGTCCACGCCGCGTAGGCGCGCCTGTCGGCCGACAGCAGCGCCAGCCGGCTGCCGAGGTCCGGCAGCCCGCGCTCGAGCCCGAAGCCGACCCGCGAGCTGAACGCGCGGTCGGAGACCTCGACGCGCTTCGTGAAGGTCTTGCCCTCGTCGAAGGAGGACTGCAGCGAGACCTCGTTGAGGACGTTCTTCGTATCCGCGCGGCGGTCGTAGTACAGGACGTCGAGCCGGCCGTCGGGCGCGAGTGAGAGCTTGGGCAGGTACTGCGCCGTGTCATCGCCGGTCCGGGTGTCGTTGACCCGCACCGGGTCGCTCCACGTGCTGCCGCCGCGCGGCAGCGACCACAGCATGACGTCGGCGTCCCCGCTGCCGCCGTCCTGGAAGGCGGCGTAGACCCGCCCGCTGTCGCGATCGACCGCGATCGACGGGAACGGCGGCGTGAACACGATGAAGCGCTCGGTCGGCGTGAGCGCGTCGTCGACGACCGACTCCTTCCACGTCGCGCCGTTGTTCGTGGAGCGGGCGAGCACGAGCTGCCAGCTCCCTGCGTACGGTGCGCCGCCGCGACCGCGATGGCCGCCGCTGTAGTCGAGCACGTCCTCGCCGAGGTCGAGGTAGAGCACATTCAGCTCGCCGGCGGCCTTGCCTGCGGCGGGCGAGGGCGCGACGACGCGCTGGCGCGAGGCGCTGCTGACGCGCGCGGGAGCGGTCCAGTTGGCGCCGCCGTCGTCGGAGCGCACGGCCATGATCGGGTTGCCGGCGTTCGACAGCGCGTAGAGCCCGAGCTCGTCAGCCTTCAGGTAGGTCAAAAAGACGCGTTTGGGCGCGCCCGGATCGGCGGTCAGGCGGACCTGGAACGCGCGCCGTCCGAGCGGGGTCTCGCTCGGCGTCTGCAGCGTCTTGCCGCCGTCGATCGAGCGGGTCAGCCACACGGCGTCGGGGGAGTTGGCGCGGCCCTTGAGCGTCACGTAGGAGACGTACAGCGTCCCGTCGGATGCGAACGCGGCGTCGGGCGCGAAGCACTTGCCGGCTGTGCGCGACGGTGCCGGGACCGGCGTCTGCGTCCAGCGGCCACCGCCGTCGAAGGACACGTGCACCGAGCACGAATACGACGGCGAGTCGACGCGGTTGACCATGACGAGGTTGCCCTGCTCGACGGGGTTGCGGACGAGCGTCGGCGAGTTGTTCGCGCTGAGGTCGCGCGGATTGCTCGCTCCGTCGTTGATCGCGAGGTTCGCCCCCAGCGCGCGCGCCTCGCGCGGCGTGTCGTACGACGAGGAGACGATGATCGCGCCGACGCCCGCCACGATCAGCGCGATCGCGACGACGAGCAGCGGCACGGGCGGGCCGGAGGCCTGCGATCCGCCCGCGGACCGTCGCGGGGACTTCTTGGTCTCGCGTGTGGCTGTCGTGGTCACTTGATCTTCCCCCCGTAGGTCACGCGCTCGCAGCCGTTGAGGCGGTCGGACCTGTCGGCCCGCACGCGGTCGAAGCCCTTGCCGCAGATGACGCGGTCGCGCTTGCCGTTGCGCGCGTCGATCCGGTCGTTGCCGGTGCCGCCGTCGATGCGGTTGCGCCCGCTCCCGCCGCTGATGCTGTCCCTGCCGGCCTCGCCGAAGAGCTGGTCGTCGCCGGACCCCCCCGAGAGCCGGTCGTTGGCGGAGCCCCCGGCGAGCATGTCGCGCCCGGAGCGGCCGAAGAGCAGGTCGTTGCTCGACCCGCCGAAGAGCCGGTCGGCGCCAGGCCCGCCGTCGAGGCGGTCGCGGCCGTGCCCGCCGATGACGCGGTCGCTGTCGTCGCCGCCGTCGAGCTTGTCGTTCCCCGTGCCACCGTCGAGGCAGTCGCGGTCCTGGAAGCCGGAGACGATGTCGTTGCCCGCGAAGCCGAACATCTCGTCGCCGGCGATCGTGCCCTTCAGCGTCTCCGCGGCGTCGGTGCCGACCGTGCGGTTCGCGCAGCGGCCGGGCTGAAGCGTCTTGGGCACCGTCACGGTCGTCGCGGGCTTCGTCGGCTTCGCCGGCAGCGGCGAGTTGTCGCTCTTGAAGATCCACGCGCGACCCTGGCCGCCGAGCGGACCGTCGGCGAAGTACGACGACACCGAGAAGTCGAGGAACCCGTCGCCGTTGAGATCGCCCATCGGCGTGATCCCGACGCCGAAGCCGTCACCGGTCTTGCCCTCGGGGTGGGGGATCGTCATGAGGTTCTTGTCCAGCGTGACGTTCATGAAGTTCACGTCCGGGACGATGTTCTGGGAGGCCTCGGTGAAGTTGTCGAAACGGAAGCCGCCGGCGATCACCTCGTTCGCCGGCGAGCCGGGACCGGTGACGACGTCGCCGATGCCGGTCAGGCCGCCGCCGAAGTTGCCGCCGATGTACGGCTCGGGGTCGTTGAGCATCGCGAAGTTCCAGCTCTGCTCGCCGCCGCCGCCGGCGGTCAGGTCGCCGTTGAACACCCAGTTGCGTCCCTCGTCGGCGAAGTCGACGTTCTGGAACGGCGCCGGCAGCAGGATGTCCGGCGTCGTCGTCGCTCCGAGGTCGCCGAACGCGCGGCCGGCGTTGAAGTTGCCGCTGAACTCCGAGCGGATCTGCGGCTCGGGGCTGACGATCGTCCGCGACAGGACCCCCGTCCGGCCGCTGAACAGGTGGGCTGCGCCCATGTTCAGGCCGCCGTTGAGGTCGGGCGCCTTCAGCGGCAGGTCCGCGCCGCGGAACGGGATGACGTAGTCGGGGATGCCGTCGTCGGCCACGAGGTCGCCGACGCGCCACAGGTTGCCGCCGTACTCGCCGCCGGTCGTCTGCGCATCCGGGTTCTGGATCGAGTACAGCGCCGTGTCGAGCGTCGTCTGCGGGTTGGTCCCGGCGATGTCCTCGCCGCGGTACGTCCAGACCTTGCCGGCGCCGCACACGCCGCCGGGCGTCGTGTTGAGCTTGCACTCCGAGCCCGTCGCGGCGCTGCCGGCGGGACCGCGCGTCTCGGGGAAGCCGCGCGCGGTGATGACGAGGTCGGGCTTGCCGCCGCCGTCGAGATCGCCGATCCGCACGGCCTGCGGGTAGCGCGGGTCAGATGCGGTCAGGCTCACGCCGGACGCGGTCGCCGTCGCGTTGGCGGTCAGCGTCACCGTGGCCGTCCCGGCGCCGGACGCGATCTTCGCGCCCAGCGGGATGCCGGGGCCGACGACCATCTGGCCGAACTCGGCGTCGGGGAGGTCGACGTTCGTCAGCGTCGGCGAGCCGCTCGTCGTGTTGCCCGTGCCGGTGCTGATCGGGGGGCAGGGGCCGACGCCGGCGTCGTTGTTCTCGCGGCTCAGCCCGAAGCACGGAGGCATGCCCTGCGGTGAGGACATCGTGCGGCCGAACGCGGCGACGGAGTTGGCCCCGCTGCGGGCCAGCAGCGCCTGGCGGTCTGCCGCCGGCATGTCGATGCGCTTGAGCACGGCTCGTGTCGCGCCGTCGATGACGTAGCCGCGGCCCGGCCGTGGGTCGGCCAGTGTCGCTGGGACGTTGCCGTCGGTCGGGTTGACGCGCAGCGCGCGGGAGCCGACGACGATCTCGGGGATCCCGTCCTCGGGGCCGATGAGCGGCAGATCGCAGATCCTGTCGGCATCGGGACCGTCGCCGCCGGCGCAGCTGCCGAGGTCGGGCATCGTCTCGATGTACACGAAGGCCATCTCGGGGCTCTGGTACGCGCCGCCGGGGCCCGGTGGGTTGTCCTCCGGCGGGGTGATCGTGTCGACGAGCGCGCCGGTGACGCCGTTGTAGATGAAGACCTTGTTCGGCTCGGCCGCGGTGCCGATCTGAGCCTGCGCGACCAGCAGGTCCTGCTTGCCGTCGCCGGTGAGATCTGCGCTCCACACACCCCAGCCGAATGCCCCGCCGCCCACGGGCGTCGGCGAGTCGATCCGGGTGGCCTTGTAGGTGCGCGGCAGGGCCGCGGCGGCCGATGCGATTGGCAGGACGGCCGTGATGAGGAAGACGATCGGCAGGACGCTGAAGCGACGACGAACTCCGTTTCGAGCAGGCATGCTGCAGAACTTACGCCTCGCTAAGTGTAAGACGCAATAGATGTCTTTTACATTCAGCGGTTTCCACGCCGAAATTCGCCTGATTGCAGGGAGTTTTCCGATGGCCGAAAAACGTCGTAATACTCCGGAAACAACGCGTTTCGCGGGCATTCGCACAAGCGGGACGGCCACGGGGCGCCGCCGCGACCGCAACGACGCGGGGCCGGCAATGCCGGCCCCGCGGTGAATCGTGATTTGTCGAGCCGCTTACGCGGGACGACGCCTGCGGACCTCGGTGGCCGTCAGACCCGCGACAAGCGCGAGCAGGCCGAAGGCCAGCAGTCCGACACCGAGCCCGAGGCCGGATCCGGCACCACCGGCCGGAGCGCCGGCGGCCGCACCCGTCAATGACGGGGTGAGCCCGGGCTGGTAGTTGCTGAACAGGTCGGCCGCGGCTGACGTGGCGGGTGCCGTCCGCGACGAACGTGCGGCCGTAGCCGGCGTCGTTGAGAACGACCTGCCCGTCGATGCCTGAGCGGTCGCGCCGGAGAACACCTGCTGCCCCGTGGTCGATGACGTCACGGTGCTGCCCGGGACGCCTCCGCCTCCGCTTGAGGTGCTACCGCCACCGCCACTTGACGGCGGGTTGCTCTGCTCGGCCGAGGCCGGTGCCTGGCTCTTGGAGACGCCGGGGGTCTTGAACCCAGGCGTGCCCTTCGCCGAATCCGCCGGAGCGGAGACAGCGGGCGTGTTCGGCTTTGCAGCCGGAGCCGGCGCGGCAACGGAGAACGACGCAGCAGCGAAGCCGCCGGTCGGACGCGATGCCGTGATCGTGTAGCTGCCGGGGCTGGTCGGTGCTGACAGCGTCGCTGTGAAGGCACCCCCCGGCGAGGTCGTGACACCGACGGACCCTGTGGGCCCGCTGACGGTCACGGCCTGATTGCCTACGAAGTACGAGCCGTGGACGGTGATCGCCCCACCAGGCTGGTAGGACGTCTTGTCCAACGCCACGTGCGCCTGCGGATTGCAGGCATAGGCGATCGCGACAGGTACGACGAACGCAGCCACCACCAACGTGGCGAGCGTAACGCGACGCCTTCGCGTCATACGCTTGCGTCCGAACGTCAGGGACACGGCACACTCCTTTCTGGGAGAACCGAAATCATCGCCTGCTAAGCGCGACAGGCCGAACATACCGCAAAGTGTGCGTGACATCTAGTGCTATTGCGACTAGTCGCGAGGCCTATAAACGTCTAGTGCTCTAGCGACGCGCTCAGGCGGCTCGTCCGTGCCGGGCGCCGGGCTCCGGCGGCGAAGCGCCTGCCAGCACGAGCGTCAGCAGGCCGAGCCCCATGTCCTCCACGGTCTCGGCGAGCTCGTCGAGCGGGCATGACACGAGCGTCTCGTCGCGTCGCGAGACCTCGATCGCCACCGCACACGGTGTCGATCCGGGCAGCCCGCGGTGCAGCAGCGCGGCCTGCAGCGCGCGAGGATCGCGTCCGGCGCCGTAGGCGGCAACGCCGACCGCGGCGTCCCGCACATCCGCGATCGTGGCGGCGTCGACGAGCAGCAGCGGCGCGCCCGGGCGGGCGATCTCGTACCCGGCCGCCGCGGCGCTCGCGCCGAGGGCGCTGATCCCGGGCACGATCTCGCACTCCAGCCCGCGTGCACGGACCTCAGACAGCTCGGGCTCGATCTCGCCGAACAGCATCGGATCTCCGCCCTTGAGCCGCACGACGAGGAGCTCGTCCGCCACGGCCCGCTCGTAGGCGCGCAGCACGTCGTCGTGCGTCGCCGGCGGCCACTCGACGACCTCGGTCCCGCCGCGCGTATGGGTCGCCAGCGCCTGGCGGTCGAGGATCGACGGGCTCCAGATGACGATGTCGGCCGCCTCGAGTGCGCGGACGGCGCGCAGGGTGAGGAGGTCCGGCGCGCCCGGTCCGCAGCCGACGAACAGCACGCGCCCGCGGCTCACCGCGCCTCGTCCTCGGGCGCCCGCAGCAGCAGCCACAACGCCAGCAGCATGAGCACGGGCCCGGGGGACGCGTGCAGTGCGACGGCGCCGACCGGCTGCTCCGGCCCGCCGGCGTCCATCACGAGCGTGAGATGGCTGGCGGTCTGAAACAGCCCCGCGAGTACGCACACGCCGAGGGCCGAGAGCGCCAGCACGCTGTCGGTCTCGCCGCGGCGAACCAGGAAGAGCGCGATGCATGCCGCCACGACTGCGGCGAGACCGGGCAGAACGTGGTCGACGACCTCGACCGACGACGCCACGTCGAGCTCGAGCGCGACGAGCGGTCCGACGTAGGGCGGAAGGATCGACCACGCCGCCAGCACGGCGAGCGCGACGAGCCATCGCTCGAGCGATGTGCGCTCCGGCGCGGCTGGCGCAACGGACCTGCGGGACACGGCGCGAGCGTATCGGCAGCGCGGCGGAACGCCGCCGGCAGGTGGCGGACGGCCTTGCTCGCGCGGTTATCGTGCCCGCCCATGCTGCGGCGCCAACTCACCCTGCTGTCCGTCGCGCTCGTGGCCGCGCTCTGCCTCCCGCCCGCCGCCGGAGCGCAGTCGCCCTCCCGGCTGCGGATTGCCACCCCGGCCGTCGACGGCAACCTGACGCCGTACACGACGGACGCGAACTACCCGTTCATGTCGCTCGTCTACGACACGCTGACCTGGCGCGACCGCCAGGGCATCGCCCGGCCATGGCTCGCCCGCTCGATCAGCCGCGACGCGAGCGGCCGTTTCGTGTTCGTCAACCTGCGACCGGGGGTGCGCTGGCAGGACGGCGAGCGCCTCACGGCCAACGACGTCGTGTTCACCTACACGTTCATGGCGCGGCGTCCCCATGGGCGCTTCACGCCAGAGCTCCAGGAGATCCTGGACGTCACGGCGACGCGCGAACTGCAGGTGCGCTTCACCCTGCGCCGCCCGTCCCGTGGACTGGAGGACCAGCCGTTCGCCGACGTGCCGATCCTCCCGCGGCACCTGTGGGCCGACCTGCCGCTCAACCGGCGCGCGCCGCCGGGCCTGCCCGTCGGGACCGGACCGTACCGGCTCACGAGCTACGAGCCGCGCCGGCGCTACCGCCTGAAGGCCAACGACGACTACTTCCGTGGCCAGCCGTCCGTCGAGCGCATCGACGTCCCCGTCATCCGCCGCCAGCAGTCGATCCTCGACGAGCTGAACCGCCAGCGTCTCGATGCTGCCCCGGTCGCGATCCCGCCCGGGACGATCCCTCAGCGCGGGCCGGTCGCGCGCTACTCCGACGAGACCTCGTTCATCGGCACGATGCTCCTGTTCAACGTCCGGCGTGGACCGTTCGACCGCCGCCTCGCCCGCCGCGCCGTCGCTCAAGCCCTGAACCTCAAGTCGATCGCCGCCAACGCCACCTCCGTTCCGGGCGGTGTCGTCGCGGCGGACCGCGGCATGCTGCACCCCCGGTCGCGCTGGGCAGGACCCCCGGGGCTGCAGCGCTTCAACCCTGAAGCGGCACGCCTGGCGTTCGTCGAGCAGGGGATCGGCGCGTTTCGCGTCGCCGCGTCGCGCAACGACCCGGTGCGCCTGGAGGCCGGCAAGCGCGTCGTGCGGGCGCTGACGCGCGTGGGCGCCCGGGCGCGCCTGGTCGAGCTCTCACCGCGCGCGCTGGATCGCGTGCTGGGACGGCGCGACGCGCCGGCGAGCTTCGATGCTGCCGTGGTGTCGATCCCGGCGCTCGCCTCCTACGACCCGGCGTATCTGCGCGCGGTCTTCGGCGATACGGGAACGCGGTCGCTCAACGACGGCGGCTACCGCAGCGCGGCGTTCAACGCGCTCGCCGAGCGTGCGGTGTCGGCCCCCACCCAGCGCCGGCGCCGCAGCATCGGCAACGCGCAGCTGCGGCTCCTCGCGCGCGACCTGCCGGCGGTGCCGCTGCTCTTCGGCGGCGGCACGATCCTCTACCGGCCGCGGGCGTACGACGGCTGGGTCGACGTCCGGGGCACCGGCATCCTCGACAAGCGCTCGTTCCTGAGCGGCCAGTCCCAGCGCGCGGACTCGCCGGGCGCCGCGGTCCCCGACCTGATCGACCCGAGCAGCGATGACGGCATCTCGCTCGTGCCGTTCATCGTCGGCGTCGCCCTGCTCATGCTCGCGGGCGGGATCTGGAAATTGCGGCGCAGCCGTGCGTGAGGAATCCCCCAAGTCTTGGTCCGCTAGATAGCCTCTACACATAGTGAAGAAGAACAAGGACGACGGGTCGGGCAAGAAAGCACGGCGAAGCGAGGCCCAAGGTGGGGGGTGGCGTCGGTCGTTGGGCTTCTGGTGCGTTGCGGCGATCGCGGTGCTGGTGCTCATCTATCTCGTCGCGCTGGAGGCCTCGCGACCGCACCTGAGCGGCGACAAGCTGCGGCTGGACTCGTTCAACTCGCTCGTCGAGCAGGACAGGGTGCAGAACGCCAAGGTCCTCGACGTCGACCGCGTCGTGACCGGTGTCTACAAGGCTCGCGACGGCTCGCTGCGGCGCTACTACATGCCGTTCTCGCGCAACGTCACGACCTCGGTGGACGCCCTGCTCACCCTGCTCGCCTCGAGCGGCGTGAAGACGACGGTCGATCAGCAGCTGCTCAAGCGGGTCATCGGCCCGGCCACCACGCTGCTGCCGGCGCTCATCCTGACGATCGTCTTCTTGTACTTCATCCTCTCGGTGCGCGGCGGGGACGGTCTGTTCGGCCGCACCCGCTCGTCCGCCCGCGTCGACGACGTGGGGGTGACGTTCGACGACGTGGCCGGCCAGGAGGCGGCGGTGACCGAGCTGCAGGAGATCTCGGACTTCCTCTCGAACACCGAGCGCTACGCCGAGCTCGGCGCGCAGATCCCGCGCGGGATCCTGCTCTACGGGCCGCCCGGCTGCGGCAAGACGCTCATGGCGCGCGCGCTGGCCGGCGAGGCGGGCGCCGCGTTCTACTCCATCTCGGGCTCGGACTTCGTGGAGATGTACGTCGGCATCGGCGCGCGCCGCGTGCGCGACCTCTTCAAGGACGCGCGCGAGGAGGCGCCGGCGATCGTCTTCATCGACGAGCTCGACTCCGTCGGTCGGCGCCGCAGCGGCACGGGGCCCGGCAGCCAGGGCTCGGCCGAGGAGCAGGGCCAGGCGCTCAACCAGCTGCTCGCCGAGATCGACGGCTTCTCGCCGTCGCAGGGCGTCATCGTTGTCGGCGCCACGAACCGCCCCGACGTCCTGGACCCGGCGCTGCTGCGCCCCGGCCGCTTTGACCGCGCCGTCGGCCTCGAGCTGCCCGACGAACGCGGCCGCCTGGCTGTCCTGACCGTGCACGCGCGCGGCAAGCCGCTCGGGCCCGGCGTGGACCTGGCGTCGATTGCGCGGCGGACGGTCGGGATGACGGGCGCGGACCTGGCGAGCCTCTTCAACGAGGCGGCGTTGCTCACGGCGCGCGCGCGGCGCGCTTCGATCCTGCCCGAGGATCTCGAGGTGGCGCTCGAGCGGGTGCGCGACGCACCGGAGCGCCAGCGGCGGCTGTCGATGCGCGACCGGCGCATCGGGCAGTCGTTCCTGCACGGTGAGCGCGTGACGTTCGGTGACGTGGCCGGCCTCGATCACATCGTCGAGGAGCTCGCCGAGGTGCGCGAGTTCCTCGCCGACCGCGAGCGCTTCGAGCGCATGGGCGCGAAGGTTCCGACGGGATATCTCATCGCCGGCCCGCCGGGTACTGGCAAGACGCTGCTCGCGCGCGCGCTGGCCGGCGAATCGAACGCGGCGTTCATCTCGGTCGCCGCGACCGAGTTCAACGAGACCTACATCGGCGAGGGCGCGGCGCGCGTCCGCGACCTCTTCGCGCAGGCGCGCGCGATCGCGCCGGCGATCGTGTTCATCGACGAGCTCGATGCTGTCGGCGCTCATCGCAGCGGCGGGCTGAACGACAACAGCGAGCGGGCGCAGACGCTCAACCAGCTGCTCATCGAGCTCGATGCCTTCGGCCGCAGCACGACGATCATCGTCATGGGCGCGACGAACCGCCCCGACATGCTCGATCCGGCGCTCATGCGGCCGGGCCGCTTCGATCGCCGGCTCAACCTCGAGCTGCCCGACCTGGAGGGGCGCAAGCAGATCCTCGCCCTCCACGCTCGCGCCCGGCGGATGAGCGACGCCATCGACCTCGAGGCGATCGCGAGGCTGACCCACGGGCTGTCGGGCGCTGATCTGAACAACCTGCTCAACGAGGCCGCGCTGCTTGCCGCTCGCCGCGGCAAGGACCGCATCGACCAGGAGCTGCTCGACGAGGCGCTCGACCGGATCGGCGTCGGCATCGCCAACGCCCGCCCGCTGACCGACCAGGATCGGCTCGTCGTCGCCTACCACGAGGCGGGTCATGGACTCGTCGCACGCTCGCTGCCGGGAGGGCGCGTGCTGCACAAGATCAGCATCGTCGCGCGGGGCAACATCCAGGGCGTCACGTGGACCAGCGCGACCGACGACCGGCGCCTGCACTCGCGCACCGTGCTGATCGAGCACATGGCGACGCTGCTCGGGGGGCGGGCGGCCGAGGAGCTCGTCTTCGGCGAGCTCGCCGACGGGGGCGGGAGCGATCTCGCCCAGGTCGGGATGATCGCGCGGCGGATGGTCACCGTCCTCGGGATGAGCGAAGCCGTCGGGTCGCTGAGCTACGTCGACGAGAGCGGCCTGAACGGCGTCTCGTACTCCGACGAGACGGCGCGACTCATCGACATCGAGGCGCGCCGGCTCGTGCAGCAAGCCGAGGACCTCGCGCACCGCGTGCTGAGCGACCAGCGCTCGACGCTCGATCTCGTCGCGCGGGCGCTGCTCGAGCGCGAGACGCTCACGCTCGAGGACGTCGACGAGATCGCGGGCCCCCCGCCGGTGGTGCGTGCATGAGCCCGGTCGCGACCCCCGTTCCCAAGCCGCCGCTGTGGCCGGTCGACATGCCGCTCGAGCCCCGCCCCTGTGGCCCGCTGTGGCTCGGTGTCGCCGGCAAGGGCGGCTCGGGCAAGTCGGTCCTGGCGGGCACGCTGGCCCGCGTCCTCGCCCGTCGCGGCCATCCCGTGCTGGCGATCGACTCCGATCCGATGCCGGGCCTCGTCCACTCGCTCGGCGTCCCCGAGCCCGCGGCCCCGCTGCTCATGCAGGCCGCCGAGAAGCCGGAGAAGGGGCCCTGGCGGCTGCGTACCGGCATCGGCCCGGCCACGGCCGTGCGCCGCTACACGACACCGGCGCCGGACGGCGTTCGCCTCATGCAACTCGGCAAGGCCGACAAGGACGGCCTCGGCGCCGTGATGGGGTCCGTCAACGCCTACCTCGCGATCGTCCGCCGGATGCACGAGGCCAAGTCGATGTACGACTGGGCGATCGTGGGGGATCTCCCCGCCGGGCCGCGCCAGCTCGGCGCCGGCTTCTCGCCCTACGCCGGCCTGTACATCGTCGTCGTGGAGCCGACGAGCCAGTCGGCGATGACCGGCCGGCGCGTGGCGCGCATCGCCCGCGGACCGCTCGGCGCGGACGTCATCTTCGTCGCAAGCAAGGTCTCGGGCGTCGGGGAGCGGCGCCGCGTCGAGCGTCTGCTCGGCGAGCCCGTCAATTTCCAGATTCCGGCCGACCTGGCCGTACGCAACGCCGAGCGCCGGCAGGTGGCCGTGCTCGACGCCGCGCCGGACTCGCCCGTCGTACACGCGGTCGAGCGCCTGGCAGACATCATCGAGCAGCGACAGACGGAGTCATCATGAAGATCGCGGTATCCGGCAAGGGCGGCGCGGGCAAGACGACGATCTCGGGGACGATCGCTCGCTCGCTCGGACGCTCCGGCCACAACGTCATGGCGATCGACGCCGACGTCAACCCGATGCTCGGCATCTCGCTCGGGCTCGGCATGGACGCCACCGAGCGGCTGGCGGGAATCCGGCAGGAGCTCAGCGAGAGCAGCTCCGACGAGGCGGTCCACGAGTACACGATCGAGGGCCTGATCGAGCGCTTCGGCGAGGACGCGCCGGACGGCGTGCGCGTCGTCGTCGCGTCGCGCGTCGACATGCCCGACCACGGCTGCCTGTGCTGCGGCGTCAGCGCCGACCGGCTGCTGCGCGACATGGAGGCCGACGGGCGCACCGTGCTCGGCGATCTCGAGGCCGGCGTCGGCGTGCTGTCGCGGATGGAGGTCGGCAGCCTGGACGTCGTGCTCGTCGTCGCCAACCCGACGCCGAAGTCGATCGAGGTCGCGCGGCGCGCCGTCGAGACGGCGACCGCGCGCGAGATCAAGGTGCTCGTCGTCGCCAACCGCGTCGGCAGCGAGGCGGATCTCGAGGCGATCCGCAGCGTGCTCGGCGAGCACGACATGGTCGTCGTGCCGGAGGACCCGGTGATCGCCCGTGCGGACGCCGAGGGACTGGCACCGATCGACCTCGACGACACGGCCCCGGGCGTCCGCGCCATCGTGGAGATCGGCGAGCGGCTCGTCGCGCAGCCGGCGTGAGCCGGGGCGCGAGGGGCGAGACCGCGAGGGCCCTGACATGCAGATCGCGATCTTGCTCTACGACCGGCTCGTGGCGCTCGATGCGGTCGGGCCGTACGACGTCCTGAAGCTCATGCCGGGGGCCGACGTCCGGCTCGTCGCCGCGAGCCCCGGCGAGGTCGCGACCGACGGCCCGCTCAAGCTCGTCGCCGAGGACTCGCTGGACGCCGTGCCGCGCCCCGACATCGTCGTGGTGCCCGGCGGGCCCGGCGCGCATGCCGCCAGCGCCGACGAGCGCGTGCTGCGCTGGCTGCGCGACGCCCACGAGCACACGACCTACACCGCCTCGGTCTGCTGGGGATCGCAGCTGCTCGGCGCCGCCGGGCTGCTGGACGGCGTGGAGGCGACAAGCCACTGGCTCGTGCACGACGAGCTCGCCCGCCACGGCGCGATCCCCGTCGGCGAGCGCGTCGTCGTGAGCGGACGGATCATCACGTCGGCGGGCGTGTCGGCCGGCATCGACATGGCGCTGCGGCTGGCGGCGCTCACCGCCGGCGACGACGTCGCGCGGCGCATCGCGCTCATCCTCGAGTACGCCCCCGAGCCGCCCTTCGGCGCGGCCGGTTCGCCGTACACCGCAGAGCCGGCGCTCGTCGCCGACATGCGCGAGAGCTACGAGCAGTCTCGACGGGAGACCAGCGAGGACGGATCCAGCATGCGCTCGATCCCAACATGACCGCACGTCACGGTGCTCGGATGGCCGTCGCCGGAGTGCTCGCCGCGCTCGTGCTCGCGCTCGCCGGGTGCGGCGGGTCCGATGACGACGACGCCGGCTCGGGCGCCGAGCCGACGGCCGGCAGCTGGAAGACCTGGGTCCTCACATCCGCCGACGCGGTCCGCGTGGCGCCACCGCCGGCGGACGGCTCGGCAGCGGCCAAGCGCGACGAGGCGGGCCTGGACGCGGCGGTGCGGGCCCGGACGGCGCGCCAGACCGCGCTGGCGCGCACGTACAGCTCGGCGCCCGTCGTCGCGCCGTGGCTCGAGCAGACGATGGAGCTCGTGTCCCGGCGGCCGAAGGATCCGCCGAGCTCCTCGCGCTCGTACTCCTACGTCAGCGCCGCGACGGAGGACGCCGTCCTCGCCGCCTACCACTGGAAGTACGCCTACGACCGGCCCGCCCCCGACGGCGACTCCAGCGTCAAGCGCTCGCCCGATCCGTCGTATCCGTCCGAGCACGCCGCGATCGCCGGTGCGGCATCGCGGCTGATCGCCCACCTGTATCCCGAATACCCCAAGGCGCGCCTGGACGAGCTCGCCGAGGACGTCGCGCGGGCGCGGGTGGCGGCGGGCGCGAACTACCCGAGCGACGTCGCGGCCGGGCTGAAGCTCGGTCGTGCGATCGCCGACGGCTACATCGAGCAGGCCAAGCGCGACGGCTATACGCGCAAGTGGAACGGCAAGCGGCCGCGCGGCCCCGAGTACTGGGAGCCACCGCCGGGCTCGACCGGTCAGCCGATCCAGCCCCTCGCCGGCACGTGGAAGACGTGGTTGCTCCGTCCCGTCAATCGCTTCCAGCCGCCCGCGCCGCCGAAGTACGGGACGCGCGCGTTCGTCGCCAACGCGCGTGACGTCATGCGCGTCAAGGAGGAGCTGACCCCGCGCCAGAAGCGGGTGGCGAAGTTCTGGGAGGCCGGCCCCGGGACGGCGCTCCCGGCGGGCGTCTGGAACCGCGTCGTGATCGCCTATGCGCGTGACAAGGACCTCTCGGTTCCCCGTCAGGCGCGGCTGTTCGCGCTGCTGAACGTCGCCATGTCCGATGCCGGGGCGGCGGCGTGGAACGCGAAGTTCCAGACGGGCTGGTGGGACCCGCGCCCGATCAACTCGATCCGCGACCTCGGGCTCGACAAGCGCTGGAAGCCGTATCTCGGCACCCCGCTGTTCCCCGCGTATCCGTCGGGAACCTCGAACTACTCCGGCGCGGCCGGCGAGGTGCTCGCCTACCTGTTCCCCGACGACGCCAAGATGTGGCGCGCCCGCGCGGTCGACGCCGGCATGTCGCGGCTGTGGGGCGGCGTGCACTGGCGCATCGACGTCACGTACGGCCTGCGGATGGGGCGCAAGGTCGGCGGGCTCGTCGTCGCCGGGGCGAAGCGAGACGGTGCCGGCCAGTGAGGCGCTTCGGCTGCGCCGCGCTCGCGCTGATCGCGCTCGGCGGCTGTGGCGGCGGCGACGACGGGGTGCGCACGACGGCGGATCCGTTCACAGAGGTCAGCCGCGAGCCGAGCCTGACGCGCACCGCCCGGCGCGCCGCGCCGCGCTGGGAGCGGGTCGCGCGCCTGCAGGGAATCGCGGCCGCGGTGCACCAGGTCTCGATTGCTCGCGGTGCGATCCAGTGGCGCGCGCGCTGGCGCTGCTCGCGTGGCCGGCTGGCCATGACGGTCGAGCCGAAGCCGCGCTCGGAGTCCGAGCGCTCCGGCGGTCGCTGCCCGGGCTCGGGCGAGGCGACGTGGGTGCAGACCGGCTCTCAGCGCCTGCGCGTCGCGGCCGGCGGACGCTGGAGCGTCGTCGTGGAGCAGCAGGTGGACACCCCGATCGACGAGCCTCCGCTGGCGGCGATGAAAGCGCCGGGGGCGCGCCTGGTGGCAAGCGGGAGCTTCTACCGCGTCGAGCGGCAGGGCAGCGGTCGCGCGCGGCTGTACAGGCTGGCCGACGGGCGCGGCGCGCTGCGGCTCGATCCGTTCCGGACATCGGCGAACACCGATCTCTACGTCTGGCTCAGCAGCGCAGCGCGGCCGCGCACGACGAAGCAGACCGTCAGAGCGCGCCGGGTCGGGCGGCTGATCGCGCTGAAATCGACAATCGGCCCGCAGAACTACGTCCTGCCCGCGGGCGTCGACCCGAGCGACGTTCGTTCGATCGCGATCTGGTGCGCCCCGATCCAGATCGTGTACACCGCTGCCGGGCTGGGCTCCTGACATGAGCGCGCGCGCGCGGCGAGCTGCGGGGCTTGGCCTCGTCTGCGCCGCATCGGCCCTCGTCGCCTGCGGCGGCGAGCCGGTCGAGGTGGCGCCGGCG
>JBOGYT010000134.1:0-7653 GCA_050696955.1 Solirubrobacteraceae bacterium
TGGGAGGAGTTTCGCCCGGCGCACGCCCGTGAGCTGTTGGAGGCGCTGCGGGTCACGCCGAGCAGCCGGCGTGCTCAGCGATTCGGTCTGAGTCTGGCGACCACGGTCGCCGGGCGGCCGGCGTTGCGTCTCGCTCCGGCGACCGTCAACCGGGTGCTCGCGGCGGTCTCGTCGTTCTATGAGTACGCGGTGCTATCTGGGCGCCTTGAGCGCGAGAACCCGATTGAGCAGCGCCCGGACCGGGCGAGCGAGTTCGTGTCAGATCGCCACCGGCCGTTCATGGATGGCGCGAGTCGCCAGCGTCCGGTGCGGCGCACGGTGCGTGTGAAGACCGTGCAAGCGGTGCCGCGGCCGCTCGACGAGGAGCAGGTCGCGGCGCTGTTCGGCGCGCTGCGCTGCCGCCGCGATCGTGCCCTGCTCCTGTTGATGCTCGATGGCGGTCTGCGTCCGGGTGAGGCGCTCGGGATCTGCCTGGAGGATGTCGCCTACGGCCGCCGGCGTGTCGTCGTGCGCTGCCGTGAGGACCATCCCAAGGGCGTGCGGTCGAAGTCGCGGCGCGAGCGGGTCGTTGATCTCCACGACCCGGCGACGCTCGCCGCTGTCAGCGACTACGTGATGAGCGAACGGCCGGCTGATGCCGAGTCGCCCTATCTGTTCCTGGTCGGCGGTCGCGGCGCGCGTCGCCTCGAACCGCTGGGCTACGACGCGTTGGCGAAGCTGTTTGCGCGGGCGTGCGAGCGCGCCGGGATCCGCGCGCCGTGGGTCACCGCGCACGCGTTGCGCCACACCCACGCTACGCGGATGTGGGAGGGCGGGATGCGCGAGCTGACGCTGCAAAAGCGCCTCGGCCACGCCTCCCCGGAAGCGACCAGGACCTACACCCGCGTCTCTGACCGGGAGGTTCTCGCCGACTACCGCCGCGCACTCGGCGGCCCGTCCGACGACCTTCCCGCCGGCGGCGCCGCCCGCGAGGAGCAGAGCCGGTGAACGCCGCGGCGGTCCGAGCGCCCGTCGCGGTCGCGACATGCCCGGCGGATGGTGGCTGTCATTGCCTCGAGGGCGAGTATGCGGCGATCCTCATGACGCTCAAGATCGACGGTGCGTACCGCCGCCAACGCCTGGCGGCACGCCGGCGGTTCGTCGCGGCGTACCCAGACCTGAGCGATTGGTTCGCTGAGCCGCTGGCTCGCCGCGTTGGGCGTCTGGCCGGCGAGCAGCGCGGCGCGATGTCGCACCGCACGTCATATGACGCCCGCAGCTACCTGCTGTTTCTCGGGCTCGCCGGCCACGCCCGGTTTGACTACCCGTGGATGCTGGCCAGTGGGCACCTCTATGTCTGCGAGCTCGGCGCACAGGTCGGGATCGAGCTCGGCCTGCCAGGCCTCATCGATGATGCCGTGCGGCTCGGGTTCGAGCGCGGCGGAGCCGAGCAAGGCCTGCGCTGGACGCTCGGCCGGATCCTCCTGCACACGGGCCACACGACGCCCGCGGCGATCACCGACGCCGACATCGACGAGCTGCTGGGCGCGGTGCGGCGGTTCGGTGACCGCGCGGACCGTGACCTCTTCCACGGCTCGAGCGAGCGCTACCGCGGCCGCGCGAAGGGCTGGACGACGCACATCCATCTCCTCGGGGTCGTCCTCTATCACCGCGGGCAGCTCGCGGTGCAACCGCGGAAGCTGATGCCCAGCTACGCCGACCGGCCGTCCGTCCCGCCGCGGATGCAGGACGTCGTCGACCGCTGGCTCGCCGCGCGGCGGCTGACCGATCGCCCCGTCACCGTCGACAAGCTCGAGCTCACGCTGCGCCGCTTCATGATCTGGCTGACGCAGATCGACCCGACGCTCGAAAGCTTCACGGCCGTGACCCGTGAGCACGCCCTCGGATTCCTCACCGCGCTGGCCGAGGACCCCAACCCGCGAACGGGCCGGCCGCTGTGCGCGCGCTCTCGGATCGGGCGCGCCTCGGCGCTATCGATGTTCTTCCGGGACACCGCGGCATGGGAGTGGCCCGATGTTCCCGGCCGCCCACTGCTCGGCGTAGGCGACCGCCCCAAAGCGCCGTGCCACGTCCCGCGGTTCATCCCCGCCGACGAGCTTGAGCGACTGATGGCCGCGATCGCCGACCTCGAATGCCCGCAGCAGCGCGCCGCGCTGCTCGTCGCGCGCTGGTGCGGCGCCCGCCAAGGCGAGATCCGGCGCCTCGCCGTGGACTGCCTCGACCGTTACCCCGACTCCACGCCGCGACTACGCCTCCCGGCCGGCAAGACCTACCGCGAGCGGATCGTGCCGCTCCACGACCAAGCCGCCGAAGCGCTGCGCGAGTGATCGCGCTGCGCGCCGCCGGCAGTGAGCGCGCGTTCACCGACGAGCTCACCGGCAACGACACGCGCTACCTGTTCATGAGCCACGGCAAGCTTCTCTCGACCGCCTACCTCTTCCAGGCACCGCTCGCGCGGGCGTGCGCACAGGCGAACCTTGTCGACGCCGCCGGCCGCCCGACCGTCAGCAGCCACCGCTTCCGCCACACCGTCGGGACCCAGCTCGCCGAACGCGGCGCGCGGCTGCAGACGATCATGAGCGTCCTCGGCCACCGCAGCGTCTCGATGTCGCTCGTCTACGCCCAGATCAGCGATCCCGAGGTCCTCCGCGATTACCAGGCCGTGCTCGGCCCCGGCGCCACGATCGCCGGGCCCTGCGCCGCCGCGCTCAAAGCAGGCGAGCTCCCCAGCTCCGCGATCGATTGGCTGAAGACCAACTTCTTCAAGACCGAGCTCGAGCTTGGCCATTGCCTGCGCCTCCCCAGCGAAGGCCCCTGCGAGTGCGACCTCTACCTGACCTGCGCCAAGTTCGTCACGACACCCGACTACGCCCCGAGACTTCGCACCCGCCGCGAGACCGAGCTGCGCCTCGCCGACGACGCCGAACAGCGCGGCTGGCCACGCGAAGTCGACCGCCACCGCTGCACCGCGGCGCGCCTCGCGCACCTCCTCGACGAGCTCGGCGAACCGACCGACCCAGCAGCCAAATGACGCCGCCAACGCTTGACACAGCCAACTGTCCACATAACAACGGAGATCGTCTTCGCGCTCTTTGACCTACTCGGCCTGCGGTTCATCCCACGCCTCAGGGATGCCGGCGACCTGCTCCTGTATCGCCTCGGCGCGCCCACCGGCCTGCCCGTCGACGCGGTGCTGCGCGCCCGTGCGCGACCGCAGCGGATCCTCGAGCAATACGACGACCTGCTCCGCACGGCCGCGTCGCTCAAGCGCGGCTGGGTCCCGGCGAGCCTGCTCATCGCTCGGCTGAAGAACGCGACACCACAATCGCCGCTCGCCGCGGCGCTCGGAGACTACGGGCGGATCGTGCGCACCAACTTCCTGCTCGTCTACTGCGCCGACCCCGCCGAGCGCGCCCGCATCGCCGGCCAACTGAACAAGGGCGAGACGCTGCACGCGTTGCGCCGCCATCTCGTCATCGGCTCACGTGCGCAGATCCCAGCCGACGAGGACGACCATCGCCGCCACGCGCTGTGCTTGCAGATCCTCGTCAACGCCGTCCAGGTCTGGAACGCCCGCTACATGACCGCCTCGATCGACCACCTCCACGCGACCAGGCGCGACGTCGTCGCCGACGAGACCGCCGTCGCGCGGGTCGCTCCGGTCGCGCACGCGCACGTCAACTCGCTCGGCCGCTATGACCTGCATCGCCAACCGCCGCCGGCGGGACATCTGCGACCGCTAAGACGCTCCGACGACGACACCGAGGCGACCCTCCCGTCGCCACCGCTCGGGGTCAGTGGCGACAAACACTAAGCGTTGGATTTCGCGCCGATGATGGCGCTACCCGAGCCGGTGCGCGTCGAACGTGTTGCCGCCGCGAGCGCGGTCGAAGCGGAAGTCCAGTCCCTCCTTCGCCGCCACCTCGGTCATGTGGCGCTGCATCGCGAGCGCCTCGTCGCGGCTCGTGCCGTACTTCTCGGCGAGATGGGTCGCCCCGTCGTGGGGGCGCTCGCGCGGAGCCGCCGGGTCGAGCTCGAAGCTGCGCCACGTCACCCGCACGTCGTCGCGATGCTCGAACGCGGCGAGCGCGGCCTCGAAGCGCCGCTTGCCCACGTAGCACCACGGGCAGGCGATGTCAGACCAGATCTCGATGTGCACCGAAGGCCCTTATAGCGAGTCCGCCGCGGGCGGTCGCTGCGCGACGAGGCTCTCGACGCCCTTCCGCCGGCCGGAGCGCTCGACCACTCCCTCCAGGTAACGCCGGACGCGCAGGTCCGCGAACGCGCGCAAAAGCTCGTTCGGCGCGAGCACGAAATCGGGGTTGACGCCGGCGCCGAGCGCCTCGAGGTGGTCGGGCCCGAACGTCTCGAAGACGAGCAGCCCAGCGGGGGCGACGGCGCGCTCGAGCGCCCCGAAGAGGTCGCGCTGGAGGTAGTTCATGTTCACGACGACGTCGTAGGCGCCCGCCGGCAGCCCGTCGTCCTCGAGATCGACGACGCGCGCGTTCACCGGCAGGCCGCGCTCGCGCGCCGCGGCCCGCAGCCGCTCGATCGCCACGTCGGAGATGTCGATCGCGTCGACCTCGAAGCCGAGGCCGGCCAGGTAGAGCGCGTTGCGGCCGCTGCCCGCTGCGACATCGAGCGCGCGGCGGCCCGGGCCCGCGACGGCGCGCAGCAGCGGCTCGTGCTCGACGAGCCATTCCGACGGCATGTCCTGCGCCGGTGCCGCGCCGGCGGCGAACCGCTTGTTCCATTTCTCGCGCGCCGGGTGCTGGCGGATCGAGGCCTCGCTCATGGACTGCAAAGCCTACGTCCCTGAGAAGGTGGCCCCCCGGCGCACGGGGATTGACGGCGGGGGTTGCGCTCACTCTGCCGCCGCCCCCGCGCGGTGCCCAGGCATCCCAGGGCTCGACCCGCGCCCCCCGAGGTGTCGCCCGCCGCCACCGTGGGTGGCGCGCCGCTGGTGCGGGTAACAGGGGACGCGAAACGGAAAGGAGCCGACCATGCCCCCACGTGGCGTGAAGAAGGGCACGAAGCGTGCCCGCCAGTACGAGCACATCAAGGAGAGCCAGAAGCAGCAGGGCCGCTCGGAGGACCGCGCCGAGGAGATCGCCGCGCGCACGGTCAACAAGGAGCGCGCGCGCTCCGGCGAGTCGCGCACCCGCTCGCGCACGTCCACGCAGGACCAGTCGTCCGGCCGCCGCGGCGGCCAGCGCTCCGGCACAAACCGCGAGAAGGGCCCGACGCGCGATCAGCTCTACAACGAGGCCAGGAAGCTCGGCATCGACGGCCGCTCGCAGATGGACAAGGCCCAGCTCAAGCGCGCCGTCGCCGCAAAGAAGAGCTGACCGAGATGACCGACGACGACAAGCAGGCCCCGCCACACGACTCCGACGCGTCCGAGCCGCTCGGCCCGCTGACTCCCGACGACGAGACGCCCGCCGGCGACACCCCCGAGGCGCACGACGAGATCACCCCGCACGACCTGCCGAAGGGCCATCCCGGCCGCGAGGAGGCCGAGCGGATCGCCGGCGGCGAGGACGACACGACGCGAGGCAACCGGTGAGCCGCGGCGCGGACGAGGCGCGGATCACGGCCTACCGCGATGGCCCGCTGCTCGTGCGCGGACCGTTCCGACTCGAGGATCAGGACGGCAACCCGATCGCGACGCTCCGCGACACGATCGCGCTGTGCCGCTGCGGCAAGTCACGCACACGCCCCTTCTGCGACGGCACGCACCGGCTCGTCGGCTTTCGCGTCCCGAGCGCGGCCGAGTTCGGCCGCGAGCCCGGCGGCGCGAGCGCAGTCGCCTAAAGGGCTGCGCGCCGTATGTTCGGTCGGGATGTCCGGGGTGCCCGGCCGGGGCCTCGCGGACCACGGACTGCATCGATGAGCGAGTGCGGGGCGGGGCCGCGCGGTGGGTGCGCGCGGCGGCGCGCGAATCGAGATGGGCGAACAGCGCGCATATCGCGGGTTTGATCGATCTCGACGGTCGGCGCGCGGTCGTGGCGAACTCGGGGCTGCATGCGCCCCCGTGTGCGCCACGATCGCCACGATCCGCTCGCGCGGGAAGCTGCCCCGATCGCTCCCTGACAGCTTGATCGATGCTGTTTGACTGACTGCGCGGCTGGTGGCCGGCCCGACGTGCTGCGCGCCGCAAGGTCCGTCGCGATCTTCGCGATGCCCAGCCGCCAGGCGCGGATCGAGCGCCGCGAGACCACGGACACTCGCAGCCGCCACGCGGGTAGGGCAACGTCAACCTCGCCGCTTCCTCTAACCGAGCACGGCGAGCTGCGTGGGCAGCTCGCCGTGCAGCGAGCTGTTCCCGGCGTCCCATGCCTCGAGCAGGTGGCGGGCGAAGCGCGCGTCGAGCTCGACGAGCGTTGCCGCGCCCCACAGGATGTCCTCGGTCAGCGCCGGATCCTGGCGCGCGAGCCCACCGGCGAGGTCGACCGCGGCGATGTTCTCGTGGATGGCGTCCGCCTCGACGTGCTCGTCGAAGAAGTCGGTCGCGCGCTCGCTGGCACCCAGGCGCCGCAACGCCCGCGCATAGCGCGCGTTGGGCAGCGACGAGGTCATCTCGAAGACCGCGAGGTGCCCGACGATCGCGCCGAGGTGCCTGCGGTGCAGCCCGAACAGCGACATGAGGTTGACCGTCGCGAGCGTGACGCCGGGCACGCTGTCGATGTAGGCGCCGTAGCGAGCGTCGAGCCCCAGCTCGTCCATCGCGTCCGCGAAGAGCTGCGCATGGATCCGGTCGGCGCGCCCGCCGCCGTACTCGTCCGCCTGGATCTGGATGAACGCCGCCTTCGGCGCGCCGGCCAGTCGCGGCAGGGCCCACGAGTGCGGATCGGCTTCCTTGAGCTGGTACGCCGAGCGGTGCACGACGAACTCGAGCATCTGCTCGAGCGTGGCGTGCCGCTCGAGGAAGCGCGACAGCGACGGGCCCTCCTCGGCGTCGGCGATCGCGCGCAGCGCGAGGTCCATGTCGTCGGGAGAGTCGGGCGCCGGCGGCACCGGCACGACCGCGTGCAGTCCCGCAACGAAGCACGCCTCGAGCTCGCGCCGCAGCCCGAGCAGGCTCGGCTCCCACTCCCACTCCGGCGCGACCCCCGGCAGCCCGCGGTAGTGCAGCTCGTAGCAGAGGTACAGCGCGAGCTGCAGGTCGTCGTCCGAGAGGGGGTCCTGCGCCGACGGGACCGGTGCGGCCGCGAGCGTCTGCACGGGTTGTGCGAGCTCGAAGAGCAACCGCTCGCTCAGCTCGCCACGCGCCTGGGGTAGAACCTGCACGACGCGCACTTACCCAGCAAATACGCGCCGTCAAACGGGTGCGGACGGTCAGGTGCCGGCCGTCACGAGCGTGGCACGAAGCGCCTTGAGCACCGGCCCTATCGGGGTGAAGCACATGCGGTTGCTCGGGCGGACGATGATCGCCGCGATGCCGATCGCGCGCACGGTGCCGTTCGCGGCGGGCGCGGTGAAGACCGGGCCGCCGCTGTCGCCGTGGCGCGCGACGATCGAGGTGCAGCGCACGAGCGAGCCCGCGAAGGCGCTGACGAACCGCTCGGCCCTGCGCACCTCGGGGCCAAGGATGTGACCGCAGCGGTCGATGCCGCTCGTGCGGCCGGTCAGGCACACGTCGCGGTTCGAGCG
>JBOGYT010000135.1:0-10681 GCA_050696955.1 Solirubrobacteraceae bacterium
GCGGGGCCGTCCGGTGGCCGTATTTCACTGCGCTCGTCCGGCCCACCGGCCGCAGGGCGCGGCTCCGGTGGCCGCATCTCGTTGCGCGGGTCCAGCCCTCCGCCCGCCGCCCCATCCGAGGTCCCCGGCCGGATCTCGGCAAGAGGCTCCCGCCCCTGGGAGTAAGCGCACACCCAAACAGCCGCATCTCATCAGGCGCGGATGTCTCCGCTGAAGCTCACTTGCGCTTCAGCGTCACGCGTTTGACCTTCTGGTGGTTGCCCGCCGCGTCGCGTGCTCGGAGCCCGACGCGGTAGCGACCGCTGACGAAGTCGCCCTTCAGCACGACGCGCCAGCGCTTCCTGCCGCGGGCCTTGATCCAGATCGGCTTCCTGCAGCTGCGCGCCGGCGCGAGCGTGCCCTTGGCGGTGTAGAAGCGGCACTTCCTGCCCGCCGCGCGGGAGATGCTGACGCTCACCTTGCGCACCGAGCCGCGCCGCTTGCGCGTCTTGGCGGTCGCCTTGCAGCCGCGGTCGCTGGCCACGCCGCGCAGGACGATGCGCTTGCCGGCGATCCGCGAGCGCGAGCGCTTCAGGCTCGAGCGCGGCCGCTTGCGGTCCGCGCAGTACGGCAGGTCCGTGTCGTCGTACAGGAGCGAGTACAGGCCGCCGGTCATGTCCGCCGCCAGGACGTAGCCCTTGTAGGCGACCATGTCCCACACCTCCGGGCGGCCGAACGGGAAGTCGGTGAAGAAGCGCCCGAGGAGGCCGGTCAGCCCGGGCTGCCCGAGCAATGGACGGGTCGCGGTGTCGCTCGGAACGATGAAGCCGAGCTCCTTGGGCCGCTCGGGGATCCCCGAGAACGCCGCCTTGGCGTCGAGCACGTAGACGCCGCCGTGGTAGTGCGACAGGTAGATCTTGTCGCCGACGATCTGCTGGTTGTGCGGCGAGAAGCGCAGCGGCCCGCCCGCGCGGCCGGCCGGGTTCGTCCAGGTCGCGACGAGCGCCGCCTGCGAGTTGCGCTTGAGCTGCGCGTCCGTCGCGGCCGCCTCCTCCGGGCTCTTGACGTCGTTCGCCGGCCCGAGCTTCGACCAGTCCGTGGCGTCGACGATCCACAGCGGTCCGGGCTTGTCGCCGTTGCCGACGAACGTGCCGCAGCCCTGGCCCTGGTCCTCCGCGGTCATTTCGGCCAGCCCGGTCCCGGAGCGCTTGTCGATCATGAGGAACATCTCCGCCGGCATCGTCACGTAGCGGTGACCGTCGCGGTGGGTCACGTCGATCGTGTGGGCGTACCAGTCCTCCTCGCACTCCGGCGTGAGGTCCCACTCGGCGACCTGCCGGATCTTCGCCGGATCGGTCATGTCGTAGACGCTGAAGCCGGTCGAGAAGCCGGCCGCGTTGTAGAGGTACGTGCGCCCGTCGAGCGGGTCGTTCTGGATGAACGTGTCGTGGACCTCGTTGTTGACGATCGTCGCCAGCGGGTTGCCGAGGTTGACCTGGCGGACCGTCGTCAGGAAGCGCTTGCCGGCGACGCGGCTGACGCGCGCGATGTCGATGCCGATCCCGTTCTGGTTGGAGATGACGTACTCGCCCGGGCGGCGCGGCCGCGCGGCGCTCGACGGGCCGCCGGGGACCGTGTGCGAGCGGACCGTGTGCACCCCGCCGAGCCCGAGGATCGGGTAGAACTGGGTCCGCACCGGCTTGCGCGGGTTGGCGATGTCGATGACGTCGACGCCGGGCCCAGACTGGTTGATGACGTTGGGGTCCAGCGGCAGCGTCGGCAGCAGCGTGAGCTTCTGGATCGACAGGTATGCGGTCTTGCCGTCAGCGGAGAGATCGACGAACGCGCCGCAGTTGATGTCCTCGAGGAGCTGGTCGCACTCGGTCGCGTTGTAGCGCGACAGGAACCTCGGCGTGGATGGGTCGGAGACGTCGAAGAACAGCACGCCACCCTGGGGATACGTGATCGCGACGGCCGCGATGTCCGCCTTGACGTCCATCTCGCCGAGGAGCACGTTCGGCCGGTCTGAGAGCTGCTGGCGCAGCGACAGGAACGAGACCTGCTCCATGCGGCAGCGGAACGCGTGCTGCTTGATGTCGGCGTGGTTGTGGTTCTCGCCCTCGGGCATCGACTGCGCCGCCTCGTCCGTGCACGGGCCGGCGGGCAGCGGCGCCTGGCGTGGGGTGCTCGCGCGGGTGAGATCCGCGGCCGCGGCGGCCTGACGCGCGCTCGGGAGCATGCTCAGCAGGCCCTTGCCCCCGGCCTGGTGGGCTTCGCCCGGGTGTGCGCCACCCGTGGCGGTCGGCAGAACAGCGATGAGCGCCGCCAGCACCCCGAATGCCGACAGCAGGACACGACGACGCATCCAAGCCTCCCTCTAGACCCTGGGACCGTATCGCGTCTGCCGACGGTCAGTGAAACTAGCCCGCCGCGGCCTCCCAGCGGGCGAACGCCTCCTCGACCGCGCGCTTGGCCGCGGCATGGCGGTCGCTGGAATCGGCCGAGCGCTCGGGGGTCGACCATGCCTCCGGCTCGGTGAGCTCGTCCTCGATGCGCGCCAGGGCCTGCTCGGCCAGCTCGATCTCGCGCTCGAGCTCGCGGATCCGCCGGCGTGCGTTCTTCGACATCTGCGCGGTCGCGCCGTTGGCGCCGTTGGCGTCGGCGACGAGCGCGGCCGTCTCCTGCGCCAGCCGCTCGCCGGCGCACCCGGCCGGAGCCGGCGCCGGCTTGGCCCGCTTCCTCGGCTTCGGCTTGGCCTGCGGCTTGCGCGGCGCGGCCGCCGCCGCCGCGCGCTCCTCCTCGCGGATGCGCAGGTACTCCTGCCAGCCGCCGACGTAGGAGCGCAGCGTGCCGTCCTGCACGGCCACCGTGCGCGAGCCGACGGCCTCGAGCAATGCGCGATCGTGGGAGACGAGCAGCAGCGTCCCCTCGAAGGCGAGCAGCGCGTCCTCGAGCGCCTCGCGGCTTTCGATGTCGAGGTGGTTCGTCGGCTCGTCGAGGATCAGGACGTTCGCGCCCGACGCGACGAGGATCGCCAGCGACAGCCGCCGCCGCTCGCCGCCGCTCAGGCCGTCGAGCGGCTTCTCGGCCTCCTCGCCGCTGAAGAGGAAGCGGCCGAGCAGCGCGCGCGCCTTGTTCGGCGTCAGCCCGGTGTGGACGGCGCACGCTTCGAGCACGGTACGAGCGCGGAAACCGACCCCACCCACCCCTTCCTTGAGATCGTCCGCGTGCTGGGAGAGATGGCCGAGCTTGACGTTGTGGCCGCGGCTGATCTTCCCGTGGGCCAGCGGCCGCTTGCCGGCGAGCGTGTCGATGAGCGTCGTCTTGCCCGCGCCGTTGGGCCCGACGAGGGTGACGTGCTCGCCGCGCTCGAGCCACATCTCGGCGTCGTCGAGCAGGACGCGGGCGGATCCGACCTCGACGCGGCCGCCGGTCATCTCGAACACGACGCGGCCCGATCGCTCGGGCACCTTGAAATCGAACTTCAGCGCCTGCCGATCGCGCGGATCGCGTTCGATGCGCTCGATCTTGTCGAGGCGCTTGACGCGCGACTGCGCCTGGCGGGCCTTCGTCGCCTTCGCCCGGAAGCGCTCGACGAAGCGCTCGAGGCGCGCGATCTCGGCCTGCTGTGAGTCGATCGCGCGGCCGAGCGCGAGCTCGCGCGCCGCCTGCTCTGAGCGCCAGGCGGTCCACGTGCCGGGGAAGAAGCGCGAGCGTCCGGCCTCGAGCTCGAGCACGGCGGTGCCGACCGTCTCGAGGAACCAGCGGTCGTGAGCGACGAGCACGACCGCCGCGTCGAGCGAGGTCAGCGTGCGCTCGAGCCACTCCAGCGACTCGATGTCGAGGTGGTTCGTCGGCTCATCGAGCAGCAGCAGGTCAGGGTCTCCCGCGAGCGCGCGCGAGAGCGACGCGCGCGTCAGCTCGCCCCCGGAGAACGTCTTGAGCTGGCGGTCGAGGTCTTCGTCGACGAAGCCCAGGCCGCGGACCATCGACGTCGCGCGGTCACGCCACGTCCAGCCGCCCGCGTGCTCCAGGCGGGCCTGCGCGCGGCCGTAGGCGTCGATCGCCGCCTCGTCGCCGGCGGCCATCTTCTCGGTCAGGCGGGTGAGCTCGTCCTCGAGCGCCAGCAGCTCCCGGCAGCCGCCGAGGATGTAGTCGCGCAGCGTCAGCTCGCGGTGGGCACCGCCGGCGAAGCCGGTGGTCGGTGGGCGCTGGTCGTGCAGCGCCACGCGGCAGCCCTTCTCGAAGGCAAGCTCGCCGCCGTCGACCGACGTCTCCCCCGCCAGCATCCGCAGTAGCGTCGTCTTGCCCGCGCCGTTGCGGCCGGCGATCGTCAGCCGATCGCGGCGCTCGAGCTTGAACGACACGCCGCGCAGCAGCGGCGTGCCGACCATGTCCTTGCTCAGGTCGGAGGCGATGAGGACGGCCATGGCTCCATGGTAGGAGCAGCCAGCACGTCGCTACGGCTGTAATGGCCGACGGCGTCGAACCAGCGCTTGGCCCGCAGCCCCTCGCGCAGGTCGCAGTCGGCGATGACCATGCCCTCCTCGCCGTACAGCGGGCCGCCGATCACCTTTCCCCACGTCGGCTCGACGATCACGGCGCCGCCGCTGCCGAACACGTCCTGGTCGGGCAGCTCGATCGGGAAGTCCGCCGGGAACGCGTCACGCGGGATGTACTGCGGCGCGCCGACGACGAACGCACCGGACTCGATCGCGATGTGTCGCATCGTCGCCTGCCAGCCGTCGCTGTCATCGGCGGTCGGGGCGACCCAGATCTGCACCCCGCCGAGGTACAGCGCGTGGCGGGCGAGCGGCATCCGGTTCTCCCAGCAGATGAGCCCGCCGATGCGCCCCAGCGGCGTGTCCGCGACGTCGAGGTCGTCGCCGGCCCCGATGCCGTGAAAGAGGCGCTCATGGTGTGTCGGCATGAGCTTGCGGTGGCGGCCGATGAGCCCGTCGGGGCCCAGCAGCAGGAGCGTGTTGTAGAGCGTGCCGGGCCGCTCCTGCTCGCGCTCGTTGACGCCGATCGCGCAGTAGATGTCGTGCCGGGCGCACGCAGCCAGCAGACGATCGACGAGCGGCCCGGGCACGTCGACCGCGGCGTGCCACATCCGCTCCCACAGCTCGTCGAAGCCACCGAACGCCGATGCGCCGCGAGCCCAGGCGTTGGACGGATACAGCGCCACGAACGTCTCGGGCAACACGGCCAGCCGGACGCCGTCGGCCGCCGCTTCGCCGAGCAGCCGCTCGGCCTTGTCCACCGACGCCTCCGCGTCGAGGATGACCGGCGTCGCCTGCACGGCGGCCACGCGCACGGTCTCGAAGCTCGTCATCGGACGAGCGAGCTTACCTGCGCGTCACGCCGTCGTCCGGCAGTTCGGCGAGCAGCTCCTCCACCCGGCGCGCGATGTCGTCGCGCGTCGCGCGCACCTCGTCGAGCGGGCGGCCCTTCGGATCTGGCAGATCCCAGTCGATGTAGCGCGTGCCGGGAACGTACGGGCACGCGTCGCCGCAGCCCATCGTCACGACGACGTCGGCCCAGCGCGCGAGCTCGTCGGTGAGCAGCTGCGGCACCCGGTCGCCGACCTCGGTGCCGAGCTCGCGCATCGCCGCGACGACCTCGGGATGGACACGGTCGGCCGGCGTCGTGCCGGCCGACGCGGCGGCGTGCTCCGTGCCCGCGGCCGCGCGCTCGAACAGCGCCTGGCTCATCTGCGAGCGCCCGGCGTTGTGGAGGCAGACGAACAGGACGTTGGCCATCTACTCGACCCGTGGTGTGCGGATGAACTGATAGGCGCCGGCGCCGAGCGCGGCCCCGGTGACCGGCCCGACGACGTAGATCCAGAAGTCGGTCCACTCGCCCGCCGCCAGCGCCGGCCCGAACGAGCGCGCGGGGTTCATCGACGCGCCCGTGAGCGGCCCGCCGAAGAGGGCGTCGAGCGCGACCGTCCCGCCGATGGCGATCGCCGCGGCGGCGCCGACCGCGCGGGTGTCGGTCGCAACCGCGACGATGACGAACATCAGCAGCGCGGTCAGCACGATCTCGTAGAGCAGCGCGGTGCCGGTGTCGATGCTCGGGATCGTCGCGCCGAGCGCCGCCGGCTTGTCGGTCCACGCGGCGAGCAGCAGCAGCGCCCCGGCCGTCGCGCCGGCGAGCTGCGCGCCGATGTAGGCGACGGCGTCGCGGAGCGGGAAATGGCGCGTGAGCGCGAAGGCGATCGTGACGGCGGGGTTGATGTGCGCGCCCGACAGATGGCCGGTCGCGTAGATCATGACCATGATGACCAGGCCGAAGACGGCCGCCACGCCGGTCGCGCCGAGCGCCCCGTCACGCGTCGCGTCGGTGACGATCGCGCCGCAACCGGCGAAGACGAGCGCGAAGGCCGCGAGGCCCTCGGCGCAGGAGCGCCGCAACAGATCGGGTCGGTCCACGCTCAGGCCGTCGCGAGCGGTTCGCCGCCGACCCAGGCGTGGCGGCTTGTGACCACCTGGTGGTCACAACTCGCCACACCCCTCCGGCCGCCGTCGTATCTCATGCTCGGCAACGTATCGATTGACATTCGTCGCTTCAATCGATATTTGTATATCGATGACTGTCGATCTGGAGCTCGCCCCCAAGCGCAAGCGCGCGGCCGGCGAGCGATGCTGCGAGCCGATCGTCTATCCCGACGTCCAGCGCGAGCATGCGACACGGATGGCGATGGTCGCCAAGGCGCTCGGCGACCCGATCCGGCTCCAGCTCGTCGATGTCCTGCGCCATCACGCCGGAAGGGTCTGCGTCTGCGAGCTCGTGCCGCTGTTCGACATCTCGCAGCCGACGCTGTCGCACCACCTGGCCAAGCTGCGCGCGGCCGGGATCGTCGACTCCGAGCGCCGCGGCCTGTGGGCCTACTACTACGTCCGTCGCGATGCACTGAAGGAGCTGTCGGCATGGCTGAGCTGACCGAAGACGACATCCGCGAGCGCGTTCGTGAGCGCTACGCCGCCGCCGCGAGCACGATCGCCGCGGGCGGACCCGCAAGCTGCAACCCCGGCGGGGCCGCCTCCGGCTCGTGCTGCGCGCCCGACGTCGGCACGACCGACAAGCACGGCCGCGAGGTCTTCGGCGGCGCGCTGTACGGCGGCGACCACGCCGCCGAGCCCGCGCTCGCCGCCTCGCTGGGGTGCGGCGTACCGACCGCCGTCGCCGAGCTGCACGACGGCGACACGGTACTCGACCTCGGCTCCGGCGCCGGTGGCGACGTGCTCATCAGCGCGCGGCGCGTCGCGCCGAGTGGACGCGCGATCGGGGTCGACATGACCGACGAGATGCTCGACCTCGCGCGCAGCAACGCGGCCAACGCGGGCGTCGCGAACGTCGAGTTCGTCAAGGGCTACCTCGAGGACCTGCCGCTCGCCGACGCCTCGGTCGATGTGATCATCTCCAACTGCGTCATCAACCTCGCGGGCGACAAGCCGCGCGTGCTGCGCGAGGCGGCGCGGGTCCTGCGTCCGGCGGGCCGGTTCGCGGTCTCCGACGTCATCGCCGACGAGGACATGGACGAGGCCATGCGCGCCGACATGGCGCTGTGGACGGGCTGCGTCGCCGGCGCGCTCACGCGCAGCGAGTTCGAGCGGGCGCTCGCGGCCGCGGGGCTCGTAGACGTCGAGATCGAGGAGACGCACCGCGTCCACGAGCACGCGGCGTCGGCGATCATCCGCGCGCGCAAGCCGTGCGCGGAGCCATGCTGACCGAGCTGCCGATCGCGTGCTCGCTGAGCGCGCCCGAGCTGTCGAGCCGGTTGACCGAGATGGCGCGCCTCGGTCGCGCCGCGCTGCACGAGGCCCGACGCGACGGCAACGTCGCCGTGCTCACGTTCACCGCCGGCGCCGGCGTGCGCGACCGCGTCGCGGCGGTCGTCGCCGCCGAGTCGAAGTGCTGCCCGTTCTTTGCGATGAGCGTGACCGACGAGCCGGGCGCCGTCGTCCTCACGATCGGTGCGCCGGAGGGGGCGGAGCCGGCGCTCGAGACGCTCGTGGAGGCGTTCGGCGCGGTGCCCGCGGGCTAGGGACAGGCCGCGAGGCGTGCGCGGATTCGCGTGGCAGCCGCTGCGTGTCGCAATTGCTGCGCGTGGCGCTGCATAGGCGACATCGACGGTCCGCCGCCGGCGCGCCGCGAGCGCGCCCTCGTCAGTCGTCGGAGTGGATCTCCTCGTCGGCCTGGCCGTACTCCACCGTCGCGCGATCTGACTCGTGCTCGGGCGTGAAGGCGTCGCGCTCCGGATAGCCCTGGCCGTCGTCGTGGCTCGCATTGCGGATCAGGTCGTGCTCGGCGAGCTCGAAGCCCTCCTCGTCGCCGCCGCCGGCCTCGAGGACCGGTCGCTCCGCCTCGTCGACCTCGTCGTCGAAGGCTCCGCCGAGGCCCGGCTGGCGCCCGCCGATCGCCGCCGCCTCGGCCGCCGCGGCCCATTCCTCGCGGGTCTCGAGGTCCGGCGTATCGTCTTTGCTGTCGTCGGGCGCTTCCATCGCTGCTCCTCGGGTCGTTCTGCCGCTTGATACCCAGCCGCGCACCCGGGCACGCTGCCATCCGAGACTCGCATATAAACTCCCGCCCCGTGATCCGCCGACTGTCGATGGCCGCCCTGCTCGCCGTGACGACGACGCTGCTCGTCCTCGCGGCGCCGGTGCTCGCGCACGACGGCGGCGAGGGCCTCTACGGCGAGACGAACGACCGCGTCGTCACGAACGCGGGCTTCATCCTCATCATCTTCTTCCCGTTGTTCATCTTCGTGATGTCGATCATCCAGTGGCGCCTGGATGTGCGCAAGGCGCGCCGCAAGGCGGCCGCGAAGGCGCGCACCAAGGGCGGCGAGTGGGAGGGCGGCTGGTAGTGGCGCCCCCAGCCACGCAGAACTAGACCCCTGGCCAGCCGCGGGCTTCGACCCGCGGCGCAGTGGCGCCTATCCTCCGAAAGACGCGGGCAAGGCTGCCCGCAGCGCAAGGAGGCGCTCGCAATGCGGCAGGTCTTCCGCGGCACCCGGTACGCCAACGTCACGTCGACGCTGGCGCTCGTCGTGGCACTCGGCGGCACGGGCGCGTATGCCGCCAACACGATCGGCAGCAAGGACATCCGAAACGGCCAGGTCAAGGGGGCCGATCTCGGGCGCGACGCGGTCACGTCGGCCAAGGTCAAGAATCGCTCGCTGCGCGCGGCCGACTTCGGTGAGGGAGCGCTCCCCGCCGGTCCGAAGGGGACGCAGGGCGACACGGGCGTGACGGGCGCCGCCGGGCCGCCGGGGCCGCTGCTCGACGTGCTGCCGAGCGGCAGGTCGCTGCGCGGCTCGTACTCGTTCTCGGGCTATTACTCCGGAGGCACCGTCGCAGCGCAGTACGACACCGCTCCGGCCGACGGCCAGATCAGCTTCCAGCTGCCCCTGGCGAGCGAGCCGGTGGTCGAGATCGTCGCGAAGGACGAGCCGCCGACCGCGACCTGCCCGGGCTCCGTCGCCAACCCGCTCGCCTCTGCCGGGCGGTTGTGCGTGTACGAGAGCGCGATCTCCAACAACGACGGGCTGACGGCCTTCAACCCGCAGACGGGCGTCCATGGCAGCGCCACCCGCTTCGGCGCCGGGCTGTTCGTCACCGGCCCCGCAGGGCCGGCGAGCGTGCACCGGACGAGCAAGGGGACGTGGGCCGTCAGAGCGCCCTGAGCGCGCTGGCGGGCGGTGCGCGCGGCGGCCGTTAGGCTTGCCGCCTAGGTAGGAGCATTTGGAGAGGAGCGACATGGCGTACTTCGTGACCGGAGCGACCGGCTTCATCGGCCGGCATCTCGTGGAGCGGCTGCTCGAGCGCGAGGGCGACATCAACGTGCTCGTCCGGGAAGGCTCGCGGGAACGCCTCGATGCGCTGGTCGAGCGCTGGGGCGGCGACGCCGCGGAGCGCGTCAAGCCCGTCATCGGCGACATCCAGCAGGCGAACCTCGGCCTCTCGGAGGAGCAGATTGGCGAGCTCAAGGACGGCATCGAGCACTTCTTCCATCTCGCCGCGCTCTACGACATGACCGCGCCCGACGAGGTCAACGAGCGCCTGAACGTCGACGGCACGCGCAACGCGGTGAGCCTCGCCAACGCGCTGAACGCGCGCCATCTGCACCACGTCTCGTCGGTCGCCGCGGCCGGGACGTTCAAGGGCCTCTTTCGCGAAGACATGTTCGACGAGGAGCAGAAGCTGCCGTCGGCCTACCACCGCACGAAGTACGAGTCCGAGCGGATCGCGCGCACCGAGTCCAGGGTGCCATGGCGCGTCTACCGCCCGGCGCTCGTCGTGGGTCACTCGCAGACAGGCGACATGGACAAGATCGACGGGCCGTACTACTTCTTCAAGGCGATCCAGAAGGCGCGCTTCGCGCTGCCCGAGTGGTTTCCCCTCGTCGGGCCGGAGCTCGGCTACACGAACCTCGTGCCGGTCGACTTCGTCGCCGCGGCAATGGACCACATCGCCCACCAGCCGGGGCTGAACTTCCAGGCCTTCCACCTGACGAACCCCAAGCCGATGCGCGTCGGCGAGTCGCTGAACGCGTTCGCCGAGGCGGCGCACGCGCCGAGGCTCGCGGTGCGCGTGGACAAGCGCCTGACGGACGCGCTGCCGAAGGGCACGCTCTCGATGCTCATGAAGCTGCCCCAGCTGCGCGACATCCGCCGCACGGTGCTCGCCGACCTCGG
>JBOGYT010000136.1:0-4281 GCA_050696955.1 Solirubrobacteraceae bacterium
TGCCGTAGCGGTCGGCTTCGCATGGCTCCTGCGCGCGTCGGGTAGTGCCGAACTGCACGACCCGGCCAACGAGAGGAGAGCCCGTGCCGGCATCGGATCCGAGCGTCGACTGGAAGGCGATCGAGCAGTCACCCGAGTTCCAGGAGCTCGCCGTGGCGCGCAGGCGCTTCGTCGTGCCCGCGACGATCTTCTTCCTCGCCTGGTACTTCGGCTTCATCCTGCTCGCGGGCTACGCGCCCGACTTCATGGCGAGATCCGTCCATGAGGGGCTGACGGTCGGCTACTGCCTGGCGCTGACGCAGTTCGTCATGGTCGGCGTGCTGGGGATCCTGTACCTGCGCCGCGCCGAGCGCGTCTACGACCCGCTCGCCGAGAAGGTCGCACAGCGCGCGCTGGCCCCGGAGCGCGTGGGCCCGCCGGACCGGACGCCGGCCGACGACGTCACGGCCCCGTCGTCCTCGCAGGTCGCGCCGCGATGATGCTTCCAATCGCAGCGGGCACGAACGTCGAAGCGCTCGTCATCTTCGGGATCGTCCTGTCGGCGACGCTCGCGATCACCTACTGGGCCTCCAGGCGGATGACCGGAGCGGACGTCTTCTGGGCCGCCGGGCGCTCAATCAGCGGCGTGCAGAACGGCCTGGCGATCTCCGGCGACTACCTGTCGGCGGCGTCGTTTTTGGGCATCGCCGGCCTGATCTTCATCTTCGGCTTCGACGGCTTCCTGTACTCCGTCGGCTTCCTCGTCGCGTTTCTGACGGTCATGTTCCTGCTCGCCGAGCGGATGCGAAACGCGGGCAAGTACACGATCGCCGACGTGCTCGCCTTCCGCCTGCGCGAGCGCCCGGCGCGCACCGCGGCGGCGATGGGCACGCTGACGGTCGCGGCCTTCTACCTCATCGCGCAGATGGTCGGCGCGGGGGTGCTCGTCCAGGCGCTGGTCGGCATCGACTTCTGGATCGCGGTGCTGATCACCGGGGCGATGATGCTCTGCTACGTCATCTTCGGCGGGATGCTCGCCACGACGTGGGTGCAGATCATCAAGGCCATCCTCCTCATGACGGCGATCGTCGTGATGTCCGTGTTCGTGCTCGAGCGGGTGGGCTTCAACCCGATCGAGCTGTTCAACCGCGCGGAGCGCAACACGACCGCGGAGTCGACGTTCTCCCTCGGGCCGGGCACGTTCCTGTCGAGCCCGATCGACACGGTCTCGCTTGGGATCGCGCTCGTGCTGGGGACCGCCGGCCTGCCGCACATCCTCATGCGCTTCTTCACCGTGCCGGACTCCAAGTCAGCGCGCTCGTCGGTGGTCTGGGCGATTTTGATCATCGGCACGTTCTACATCCTCACGACGTTCGTGGGCTTCGGCGCGCGCGCGCTGCTCGGCGAGGGAGGCGTGGCGGCGGCCGGCACCGGCGGCAACCTCGCGGCGCCGAACCTGGCGCAGTTCCTCGGGGGCGGCGAGGGCACGTTCGGCGGCGACCTCTTCCTTGCGGTCGTCGCGGCGGTCGCGTTCGCGACGATCCTCGCGGTCGTCGCGGGGCTCGTGCTGTCGGCCTCGGGCGCGATGGCGCACGACCTGTGGTCCAACGTCATCCGCAAGGGCCACGACTCCGAGCACGAAGAGGTGCTCGTCGCCCGCATCGCGGCGACGGCCATCGGCGCGATCGCGATCGCGATCGCGATCGTCGGCGGCGCGGGTCTGAACGTCTCGTTCATGGTCGGCCTGGCGTTCGCCGTGGCGGCGAGCGCGAACTTCCCCGCGCTCCTGCTGGCGCTGACATGGCGGCGCTTCAACACGGCCGGCGCGGTGACGGGCGTCCTGTTCGGGGTCATCAGCGCGATCGTTCTCGTGATCATCTCGCCGAAGGTGTGGCCGGGACCGGACGCCGAGGGCGGCGCGCTGGCGTTCTACGACCTCGCCAACCCGGGGATCATCTCGATCCCGCTGGGGTTCCTGGGCTGCTGGCTCGGGACGATGCTCTCGACCGAGCGCGGCAACGAGCGCGAGTTCGAGGAACTGCTGGTGCGATCGGAGACCGGGCTGGGAGCGGAGAAGGCCGGGCTGGCCCGCTAGCCGCATTTTCCGCGCGTCGGCGCGGTAGCTGAGGCGCAGACGTCAGTGGTGGCGGGGGCTTCGGTGGGTTGCGTGGTGCTGGCGGGCTGGGCGTGTTGTGGCAACTGTGGTCTGATTGGGGCCGCTGTTCCGTCCGGTGGGGCGGGTAGCGTTGTGGCAACATGTTCGTCAAGGAAACTACGGTTCGGCGAGGGGAGCGCTCGTATACGTACGTGCAGCTCGTCGAGGGCTACCGTGACGAGCGCGGCCGGGTGCGTCAGCGTGTTGTGGCAAACCTTGGTCGTAAGGAGGCGTTGAAGGCGTCGGGGCAGCTGGAGGCGCTGGCGGGCTCGTTCGCCAGGCTGGACCCGCCGATGGTCGGGGTGCGCCGCGATGTCGGGGCGCTGCTGTTGGCGTCGTACTTTTTCACGCAGCTTGATGTGGTGGGCGCGATCGACGGGGCGCTGCCGCGTAGCGCGCGGTCGGTGCTGTCGGTCGGGGAGGTCGCGGCGGGGCTGATCGCCAGCCGGTTGTGCTCGCCGTCGCCGCTGTATGACGTCGCGGGCTGGGCGTCGGGGGCAGCAGTGCACGAGCTGTTGGGGATCCCGGCGGCGCTGCTGAATGACGATCGCCTCGGTCGGGCGCTGGAGACGCTCGCCGTCTACGCCGAATCGGTGCGCGGCCTGCTGGCGGCCAGGGCGATCGAGCGTTTCGGCGTCGACGCGGGCCGTCTGCATGTCGATCTGACGACGCTGCGGGTCGCCGGCGCCTACGAGGACTCGGCGCTGGTCGCCAAGGGCTGGGGCGCTGACCGCCGCGTCGCCCGGCAGGTCCGGGTGCTGCAGGCCACCACGCCGGACGGCGTCTCGCTGTACGCGCGCCCGGATCCCGGCAACACGGCCGAGCTGACGTTGATCGGCCAGGCGCTGGAGCGCCTGCGCGCGCTGACCGGGCCGGGCGGCCTGGTCGTCTGCGACTCCGCCTGCGGGCATCCCAAGACGCTCGCGCAGATCGCTGCCGCCGACCTGCGCTTCGTCGTCGCGCTCAGGGCGAGCACGGGCTTTCGGGAGCGCTTCCTCGCCGAGGTCGGCCACGACGCGCTCGCCGAACTCGGCTACGTCGCCGCGCGCGAGCGACGCCTTGAGCCCGAGCAGCGCACGCGTTACCGCGGCGCGCTGCGCGACTGGCAGATCACCGACCCTCAGACCGGCCAGCCGCTCGCGCTGCGCGTCGCGTACATCCACTCCAGCGAAGAGGCGCATGAGGTCGGTGCCGCCCGCGAGCGCGCGCTACAGAAGGCCGAAGCGGCGCTTGAACGCGTTCAGCGCGGCCTCGGCGGGCGCTACTACAAGACCAAGGCGCAGGTCGACAACAGGGTCGCGCAGATCCTCACCCGCCAGCTCGACGGGCTGCTGAGCGTCACGACCAAGACGCGCAACGCCCGCCCGACACTGACCTACGCCCGCGACGAGCAAGCGATCAGGGCCGCTGGCGCGACCGACGGCATCTACGCCCTGGCGACCAACCTGCCCGGCGAACTCAGCGCCAACCGCGTCCTGACGCTCTACAAAGACCAACAGATCGTCGAGCGCCGCCACCGCGACGCCAAACAGACACTCAAGGTCCGCCCGATCTTCCTGCACAACGACGACCGCATCCACGCCCTCACCAGCCTCGTCGGCATCGCACTACTGATCTTCGGCCTGATCGAGACCCAGACCCGCCAAGCACTCGGCGACGAACAGCTCCCCGGCCTGCTACCCGAAGGACGCGCCGCCAAGCCGACCGGCCGCAACATCCTCGCCGCCTTCCAAGGCCTCGGCCTCACCTACACCCCCCACGGCATCGCGCTGGACCGACTCACCCACACCCAACAACGCATCCTCGAACTCCTCGAGATCCAGCCGCCCTGGCCACAACAACCAGACCATGCCACCGCCAACTGCGGAAAACGGGGCTAGCCCGCGGTCGCGCGCCGAAGTGGATCCCTAACGACGTACCGGTCGCCGTCCCGCTGAGGGGTGGCGGCTTGTCCGGAATGAGGTTGCCACCCCCCGAACTGCTTGATCTCATGCTCGCCTCGCTCATCGCGGCCAGCGCCGAGCAGCGAATCACCAGCGAGATCACTTTCACGCTGCGACCTGAGCACCTAGAGGACATTGATCCGCGCGACGTCTGCCGTCGCTGGACCTAGCACCGCGATGGCGACTATTCGCGTATTCATTGCG
>JBOGYT010000137.1:0-12303 GCA_050696955.1 Solirubrobacteraceae bacterium
GTGGAGCCACCCTTGAGATACCACCCTTGATGTACTGTGTTTCTAACACCGCGCCGTGAATCCGGGCGGTGGACAGTGCCAGGCGGGTAGTTTGACTGGGGCGGTCGCCTCCCAAAATGTAACGGAGGCGCACAAAGGTTCCCTCAGCACGGTTGGAAATCGTGCGTAGAGTGTAAAGGCAGTAAGGGAGCTTGACTGTGAGACCGACAGGTCGAGCAGGAGCGAAAGCTGGTCTTAGTGATCCGGCGGTGACAAGTGGAAGTGCCGTCGCTCAACGGACAAAAGGTACGCCGGGGATAACAGGCTTATCGGGCCCAAGAGTCCACATCGACGGCCCGGTTTGGCACCTCGATGTCGGCTCGTCGCATCCTGGGGCTGTAGTTGGTCCCAAGGGTTGGGCTGTTCGCCCATTAAAGCGGTACGCGAGCTGGGTTCAGAACGTCGTGAGACAGTTCGGTCCCTATCTGCCGTGGGCGTTGGAGAGTTGAGAGGAGTTGTCCCTAGTACGAGAGGACCGGGATGAACGCACCTCTGGTGTATCTGTTGTCCTGCCAAGGGCATCGCAGGTTAGCTACGTGCGGATCGGATAACCGCTGAAGGCATCTAAGCGGGAAGCCGACCTCGAGATGAACTCTCCCATCCCCTTGAGGGAGTAAGACCCCTGGTAGACCACCAGGTTGATAGGCCGGATCTGGAAACGCAGCAATGCGCGAAGGAGACCGGTACTAATGGGTCGAGGGCTTGACGGATGACTTCTTGGTACCCGTTGCAACACTTTGGTTGCTGTGCAGTTTTGAAGGGCCTGGGAGGGCTCTCACCGTTCTCCGGTGGCTATGGCGAGGGGGAGACACCTCTTCCCATTCCGAACAGAGCAGTTAAGCCCCTCAGCGCCGATGGTACTTGGTCCGCAAGGGCCCGGGAGAGTAGGACGCCGCCGGTTTGTCATTGACGGGCCGCCCGGTGGGCGGCCCGTCGTGTCGTGACGCCCGCCCGGCGCGGTGTCGTGCACGGCTGTTCGGTGGGGAGCACGCTGCCCGGCCGCCGGGGCGGTAGCCGGCTGGCCTCGGCGCGACGCCAAGCGGGGCGCGCGGGGGTGTCCTCGAGCAGGGCAAAGGCCTTCGCGTAGGCCGCGGCTCGCTGGGCGCGGCGCGTCGTCTTGTCGATGAGATTGGCGAACATGTGTTCGGCAACCTAAGACCCCCACCGGACGGACAGGCGTTCGCCGCCGCTCGTGACCTGCCGGCACGCTGCGAAACCTGCGATTTGCAGGCAGATCGCGGCGCCGGCGCTGCAACGCGTCTTGCATCCAATACATTCGCGGCCATGGTTCACCTGCGGATCGTGGCGCCGTCAGACCTCACCCAGCGCGCCGTCGAGATCCTCGCGCGAACGCCGGCGGTCTGCAACCTCGTCGTCCTGCGCGGCGCGGCGCGCCGCCCGCCGGGCGACGTGATCTTGTGCGATGTCGCGCGCGAGGACGCGAGCGTCGTCATCGACGACCTGCGCGAGCTCGGCATCCCGCGCTCGGGCTCGATCGCCGTCGAGGAGGTCGATACGTACCTGTCAGAGCAGGCCGAGCGCGCCGTCGAGGCGGCGCAGGGCTTGCCGACCGATGCCGTGGTGTGGGAGGAGGTCGAGGAGCGCACGGCGGAGAGCGCCGTCCTGTCGTTCACGTTCCTGGCGTTCATGGTGATCGCCGCCCTGATCGCCGCCGTCGGCATCTACCTCGACTCGGCGATCCTCATCGTCGGCGCGATGGTCGTCGGACCGGAGTTCGGGCCGATCGCCGGCATGTGCGTCGCGATCGTCCACCCGCCGCGCTCGCTCGCCCTGCGCTCGTTGCTCGCGCTCGCTGTCGGCTTTGTGGTGGCGGTCATCGCCGTCTTCTGGGCGACGATCATCTTCAAGGCGACCGGCGTGACCCCCGACACCTTCACCGGGGCCGATCACGGCCTCTCGACGGTCATCGCGTCACCCGATTTCCTCTCGTTCTTCGTCGCCTTCTGCGCCGGCGCAGCCGGCATGCTGTCGCTCACGACGGCCAAGTCCGCGGCGCTCATCGGCGTGCTCATCTCGGTGACGACGCTCCCGGCGGCCGCGAACATCGGAGTTTCCTCGGCCTACGCGGACTGGCCGGCCTTCCGCGGCTCGCTGACGCAGCTCGGCCTCAACCTCGCTGCCATCCTCCTCGCAGGCACGCTCACGCTGGCGATCCAGCGTGCGCTCTACGAGCGGCGCAAGGAACGCCACCGGCGGGAGGAGCTGGCCGAGACGGCTGCCGAAGCCGCCTCGTAGGCGCCTACGCGGCGTCGCGCCCGTGCAGGGCGAGCTCGCCCGCGCGCTCTTCGAGCGCGGCGATCACGAAGGCGACGTGCGCGTCGAAGTCCACGCCGAGCTGCTCAGCGCCGCCGCGGACGTCGTCGCGGTTGACGGCGGCGGCGAACGAGGGCTGCTTGAGCTTCTTCTTGACCGACTTGGGCGTCAGGCCGTGGATGCCCTCCGGCCGCACGTAGGCGCAGGCGATGAGAAATCCGCACAGCTCGTCGACCGCGACGAGCGTGCGCTCCATCGCGGTCTCGGGCGGCACGCCGAGGAAGTCGGCGTGGGAAGCGATCGCGCGCACCACCTCGGGCGGCGCATCGCGATGCTGCAGCTCGGCCATGATCGTCCGCGGATGGCCCTGCTCGGCGTCATCCATGTCCGGGAAGCGCTCGTAGTCGGCATCGTGCAGCAGCCCCGTCACCCCCCACAGCTCGGCGTCCTCGCCGTCGCGCTGGGCGTAGGCGACCATCGCCGCCTCGACCGCGAGGCAGTGGCGGCGCAGGGACGCTGACTGAACCCATTCGCTGAGCAGGGACCACGCCTCTTCGCGCGAAATCCGGGATGGCATGGCTGTTACCCTAGCCCAGCCCTCCGGCTCTGAAGCGCCAGTCGGGCGGCGCAAGCTCATGGAGAAGTTCGTCATCGACGGGGGCATCGCGCTGTCCGGCACGATCGTGCCGGCCGGCAACAAGAACGGTGCCCTCCCGATCCTCGCCGCCTCGGTCCTGACCGAGGACGAGGTCGTGGTCCGAAACGTCCCGCGCATCAAGGACGTCGCGACGATGATCGAGCTGCTCGAGGCGCTCGGTGTGCGCGTCAGCTGGCTGAGCGAGCACGACGTGGTCCTGTGCGCCGCGGACCTGAGCCGCGACTCGCAGGTGGACCGTGCGCTGTCGGAGCGGATCCGCGCCTCGTTCCTGCTCGCCGGGCCGCTGCTCGCCCGCTTCGGCCGCGTGGTCATGCCGCCGCCCGGCGGCGACGTCATCGGGCGCCGGCGCCTGGACCCGCACCTCGACGCCTTCGCCGCGCTCGGCGCCACGTTCGAGCACGTCCGCGACATCGACCTGCGCGCCCCAGGCGGGCTGCGCGCCGGCGACGTGTTCATGGACGAGCCGTCGGTGATGGCGACCGAGAACGCGCTGCTGGCGGCCGCGCGGACGCCGGGATCGACGGTCATCGGCAACGCCGCCTGCGAGCCGCACGTCCAGGACCTCGCGCGGATGCTCGTGAAGATGGGCGCCGACATCCAGGGCATCGGCTCGAACGTCCTGACGGTGAACGGCACCGCCGGGTTGCACGGCTGCGACCACACGATCGGCCCCGACCACATCGAGATCGGCTCCTTCATGGCGCTCGCCGGGGTCACCGGCGGCGAGCTGCGCATCTGCGGCACGATCCCGCGCGACCTGCGGATGATCCGCCTCGTCTTCGACCGGCTCGGCGTGCGCTCGGAGCTCGACGGCGACGACATCATCGTCCCCGGCGGCCAGACGCTCGTCGTCGCGCGCGACCTCGGCGAGCACAAGATCACGGTCCAGGACGGGCCGTGGCCGGCGTTCCCGGCCGACCTGACCTCGATCGCGGTTGCGGTCGCGACGCAGAGCGCCGGCTCCGCTCTCATCCACGAGTGGATGTTCGAGAACCGCATGATCTTCACCGACAAGCTCGTGCTCATGGGAGCGGACATCACGCTGTGCGACCCGCACCGGGCGATCGTCTCCGGCCCGTGCCGCCTGCGCGGCGAGCGCGTCGAGTCGCCCGACATCCGCGCGGGGATGGCGATGCTCATCGCCGCGCTGTGTGCTGACGGCCGATCGGAGATCGGCAACATCCGCCAGATCGACCGGGGCTACGAGCGCATCGACGAGCGGCTGCGCGACCTCGGCGCCCGCATCGAGCGCGTCGCGACCGAGCCCGTCCACGCATAGTACAGCCGGTCGGATGCACCACCGGGTGGCCGGGCGGTGCGCCCGACTAGATTGCACCCGCCGATTGCACCCGCCGTGCGCCCACCCGCTGACACCCGCACCACGATCCACCCGATCCCCTCGGGCACGCGCGACGTGCTGCCCGACGAGATGCGCGAGCTGCGTGCGATCACCGAGCAGGTGCGCGGCGTCTTCGAGCGCGACGGCTACGGCGAGGTGTGGACGCCCGCGCTGGAGTATGACGCCGTGCTCGCGCGCGGCGGCGGGCTGCCGCCGGCCTACCGCGTCTTCGACGACCACGGCGAGGTCCTCGCGCTGCGGACCGACATGACCGTCCCGATCGCGCGTCTCGTCTCCACGCGCTACCCGACGGCCGAGCCGCCGCTGCGCCTGTGCTACTTCGCCCACGCCTACCGCGGCGTGCGACCGCATCGCGGGCAGATGCGGGAGTTCCTCCAGGCGGGGATCGAGCTCATCGGCGCGCCCGCACCCGACGGCACCGCCGAGGCGCTGACGGTCCTGTGCCACGCGCTCGATGCCACCGGGCTGCGCGGCTACCGGATCGGCCTCGGCGACGCCTCGCTGTACCCGCGGCTGCTGCGCTCGCTGAACGTCGACGAGCGGACCGACGCGAGCCTCATGGCGGCGCTCGTGGCGCGCGACTTCGTCGCGCTCGAGGTCGCCCTCGGCGGCCTCGAGCTCGCTGACGAGGACGCCGAGCTGCTCCTGCGTGTCCCGCAGCTGCGCGGTGGCCCCGACGTGCTCGGCGCGGCGGAAGGGCCGGTGGCCGGAGCGGTGACCGGCCTGCGGCGCGTGCACGAGCGCCTGGCGCCGCAGGTGGCCGAGCGCGTCATCTTCGACCTCGGCCTCATCCGCGACCTCGGCTACTACACCGGCGCCGTGTTCGACGTCTTCGACCCGGCGCTCGGCGAGCCGCTCGGCGGCGGCGGGCGCTACGACGAGCTGCTCGGCCGCTTCGGGCGCCCGCTGCCGGCCGTGGGCTTCGCGCTCGGCATCGACCGGCTGCACATCGCGCTGGCGGGGGAGGAGCGCGACCGATGACATCGAGTCATTGCTCGATCGTGGCCTGCGCGGATCCGGAGCGGGGTCCCTCGCGATGAACGGCCTGACGATCGCGGTCCCGCGCGGGGCGCTGCTCTCCGAGACGCTGGACATGCTCGACACGCTCGGCCTCGACACGGCTGAGGTGCGTTCGAACGACCGCAAGCTCCTCTTCGCCGACGTCGGCGTCGTGACGATGCGCCCCTCCGACGTGCCGACGTACGTCGAGGCCGGCGCCGCCGATGTCGGCATCACCGGCAAGGACGTCCTCACCGAGCAGTCCGAGCGCAACGTGTACGAGCTGCTGGACCTCGGCTACGGCGCCTGCCGGATGGTGCTCGCGACGGTCGACGGGCCCGATCCGTCCGTCGAGGCGCTGCGGCGCCTCGGGGTCATGCGCGTCGCGACGAAGTACCCGAAGACCGCGGCGGCCTTCTTCGAGCTCACCGGCCGCCAGGCGGAGATCGTCGAGGTCAAGGGATCCGTCGAGCTCGCGCCGCTGACCGGGCTCGTCGAGGCGATCGTCGACCTCACCGCGACCGGCACGACGCTGCGCGAGAACAACCTCGTCATCCGCGAGGACCTGTTCACCTCGACGGCGCGCCTGATCGCCAACCCGGTCGCCCACAAGCTCAAGGCCGGCGCGATCGACGCAATGTTGGAGAAGCTCCGTGCGGCTTGAGCGTGTGCCGGTCGGCGAGGATCCGGCGGTGACGGCCGCCGCGGTCCGCGCCCTCGCGCCCGCGCCGGCGTCGGTGAGCGCCCACGTGGCGGACATCGTCGCGGGCGTGCGCGACGGGGGAGACCGCACGCTGCGCGAGCTCGTCGCCAACTACGACCTCGGCGGCGCGCCGCCGCCCGAGTCGCTGCTCATGGGCCCGGAGCAGCTCGCCGCCGCCGAGCTCGATGCCGGCGTCCGCGCGGGCCTCGAGACCGCGATCGCGAACGTCGCCATCGTCGCCGACGCCGGCGCCGACGAGGACATCACGGTGGACCTCCCGCAGGGCCATCGGGTCGTCCTGCGCGAGGTGCCGGTGCGGCGGGCGGCGATCTACGTGCCGGGCGGGCGCGCGCCGTATCCGTCGACCGTCGTCATGGGCGTCGTGACCGCGCGCGCCGCCGGCGTCGAGGAGGTCGTCGTGCTGACGCCGCCCGAGATCGACCCGGTGATCCTGGGTGCCTGCGCGCTGTGCGGCGTCAACGAGGTCTACGCGATGGGCGGCGCGCACGGCGTCGCCGCGCTCGCCCACGGGACCGAGACGATCGAGCGCGTCGACGTCATCGCCGGGCCGGGCAGCCTCATCGTGCAGGAGGCCAAGCGCCAGGTGTCGGACGTCGTCGGCATTGACGGCTTCTACGGTCCGAGCGACGTGCTCGTGCTGTGCGACGGCTCAGCCGATCCGCGGCTCGTCGCGCTCGACCTGCTCGCGCAGGGCGAGCACGGTCCGGGCGCGCCGATGGTCGCGGTCTCGGACGATCGCGCGGTCCTCGACGCGATCGCCGGGGAGATCGAGCAGCTCGCGCCCGAGCGGCCAGCCAGCGACCCGGCGGCGTTCGTGCTCGCGCACGCCGGCTCGCTCGACGACGCGCTCGCGTTTGCCGACATGTTCGCTCCCGAGCATCTCGAGCTCGTCGGCTCCGCCGCCGAGCGGCTCGCTCCGCGGGTGCGGGCGGCGGGCTGCATCTTCGTGGGCGCCAGCGGCGGCACGGCGTTCGGCGATTACGTCGCGGGTTCGAATCACTGCCTCCCCACGGGCGGCGCCGCGCGCTTCGCGTCGGGCCTGTCGCCGCGCCACTTTCGCCGCCGCATGAGCGAGGTGCACGTGGGTGCCGCGGCCGCCGCGCTCGCGTCCGCCGGTGCGCCGATCGCGCGCGCGGAGGGATTTGAGGTGCACGCCGAGTCGATGGAGGCCCGGGTAGGGGAGAATCGGGTGTCATGAGCGATGCCCGTGCCGCCCACAAGACACGCCGCACCGGCGAGACCGACATCACGCTCGGGCTGACGCTCGACGGCAGCGGCAGGGGGACCCGCGAGACCGGCGTCGGCTTCCTCGATCACATGCTCGATCTCGTCGCGCGACACGGGCGCCTGGATCTCGCCGTCGACGCGACCGGGGACCTGCAGACCGGCTCGCACCATACGGTCGAGGACGTCGGCATCGTCTTCGGCCAGGCGCTCGACGAGGCGCTCGGCGAGCGCGCCGGGATCTACCGCTACGGCCACGCGATCGTGCCGATGGACGAGGCGCGCGCGGCGTGCGCGATCGACGTGTCCGGCCGGCCGTTCCTCGCGCTCGACGGCGGCGGGCTGCCGGCGGGCATCACCGGCGGTTTCGACCACGAGCTGCTCGAGGAGTTCTTCCGCGCGGTCGCCAACAACGCGCGCATGACGCTGCACATCGAGGTCCAGGCGGGCTCGAACGCGCACCACATGATCGAGGCGAGCTTCAAGGCCTTCGCTCGCGCGCTGCGCGCGGCCGTCGCGATCGATCCAACCGAGACCGGCGTGCCCTCGACGAAGGGAACGCTCACGTCGTGATCGCCATGGTCGACTACGGGATGGGCAACCGGCGCTCGGTCGTCAAGGCGTTCGAGCACATCGGCGCGGCGCTTCTGCAGACCTCCGATCCGGACGAGCTGCGCGCGGCGGATGGCCTCGTCGTGCCGGGGGTGGGGGCCTTTCCCGAGGCGATGCGCCGCATGAAGGCGCTCGGCCTCGACGACCCCGTGCGCGAGCGCGCGGCGGCCGGCGTGCCGGTGATCGGCCTGTGCCTCGGCATGCAGCTGCTGTTCGAGACCTCGGTCGAGCACGAGGGCTCGGACGGCCTCGGCCTGCTGCCCGGGCGGGTGGTGCGGCTCGACGCCGGCGGGCTCAAGCTGCCGCACATCGGCTGGAACGCGGTGCGCTGGCAGCAGGCCTCGCCGCTGATCGAGGGGTTGCCCGACCCCGCCGCCTTCTACCACGTGCACTCCTTCGTGCCCGAGCCGGCCGACGAGTCGATCGTGCTCGGCATGGGAGCGTACGGCTCGCCGTTCGTCTCGTTCGTGCAGCGCGGCAACGTCTTCGGCGCGCAGTGCCACCCGGAGAAGTCCTCGACGCACGGGCTCGCGCTGCTGCGCAACTTCGCCGGCATCTGCGCGACGGTGCACGCCGCGCCGTGATCCTCTATCCCGCGATCGACATCGCCGACGGCAAGGCGGTTCGCCTCGTGCAGGGCGATTTCGACGCGCAGACCGTCTACGGCGACGATCCGCTCGAAGCCGCCCGCGCGTGGGTCGAGGCGGGCGCGACCTTCCTGCACGTCGTCGATCTCGACGGCGCACGGACGGGCAGCCCGCAGAACCTGCACCATCTCGAACGGATCGCGGGGGAGCTCGGGGTGCCGGTGCAGTTCGGCGGCGGGCTGCGCTCCATGGACGCCGTCGAGAATGCGGTCGCCGCGGGGGCGCGGCGCGTGATCCTCGGCACGGCCGCGTTCGAGGACGCCGACTTCCTCGACGGCGTCGTCGCGGCGTTCGCCGAGCGAACCGTCGTCAGCGTCGACACCCGCGGCGGGTTCGTGTCGACGGCCGGCTGGGTCCACACGACCGCGACACCAGCCGAGCACGCCATCGAGCGCCTGCAGGACCGCGGCGTCGGCACGTTCGTGTTCACCGACGTCGACCGCGACGGCATGCTCGACGGTCCCGACCTCGACGCGGTGCGCCGGATCGCCGGCGTCGTCCGCGGGCGGCTGCTGTACTCGGGCGGGATCGGGCGGCGGGAGGACCTGTCCGCGCTCGCCGCGCTCGGCCACGCCAACCTCACCGGCGTGATCGTCGGCAAGGCCCTCTACGAGCGGCGCTTCACCGTCGCCGAGGGCCAGGCTGCACTCGACGGATAGCCAGCGCGCAGTGGACGTTGCGCGGCGTGCGTGCGGCGCGATCCTGGTGCGGTCGCCTGACCTTCCGAGGGCTCGTGCACAGCGTGGGAGCGCAGCGCCCGGCGGCTTCCGGCCGCCGGGCGGTGCTCGTGTGGAGAGACCGCTGGAGTGCCCACGCGATCAGCCCAGCTCCAGCCACGATCGCGGCCGTGCGCCACGGGCTGCCGTCACCGAACACGAGCCACAGCACGACCGTTCCGACGAAGAGCGCTGCGGTGAAAAGCGACGAGCAAGGGAACTGCACCTCCGGGTTATCGGCAGGAGGGTCGGTTGGATTGAGGTTTCGCCGTCCGATCGCCGGAACCGGCGATCTCCCGGCGACGTCACGCGCTCTACTCTCAGCGGGTGCACCTCAAGCGCGTCATCCCGTGCCTCGACGTCGATGCCGGCCGCGTCGTCAAGGGGACGAACTTCGTCGACATCCGCGACGCGGGGGATCCCGTCGAGCTCGCCGCGTACTACGACCGCGAGGGCGCGGACGAGCTCGTGTTCCTCGATATCACCGCGACGAGCGACAAGCGCCGCACGGTCGTCGAGCTTGCGCGTCGCGTCGCCGACGACGTGTTCATCCCGTTCACGATCGGCGGCGGGATCCGCTCGGTCGCCGACGCCCAGGGCGTGCTCGACGCGGGCGCCGACAAGGTCTCGGTCAACTCGGCGGCCGTTGCCCGGCCCGCGCTGATCGGCGAGCTCGCGGACGTGTTCGGGGCGCAGTGCGTGGTGCTGGCCATCGACGCAAAGGAAAACGGTTTCGCCGTCCGGGCGCCGGAACCGGCGACCTCCCGGCGACGTCACACGTGGGAGGTGTACGTCGCCGGCGGCCGCACCGCAACCGGCGTCGACGTTGTCGAGTGGGCGCGCGAGGGCGTCGACCGGGGGGCGGGGGAGATCCTGCTGACGAGCATGGACCGCGACGGCACGACCGGCGGGTACGACCTCGAGCTCACGCGCGCGGTGAGCGAGGCGGTCGCCGTCCCGGTGATCGCATCCGGCGGCGCGGGCGAGCTCGAGCATCTCGCCGACGCGCTGCACGCCGGCGCCGACGCGGCGCTCGCCGCCTCGATCTTCCATTACGGCACATACCGCGTGCGCGAAGCCAAGGAGCACCTCGCCGCCGCGGGCATCGCCGTGCGGCACTAGATCGGCGCGTCGCGGGGGTCTGTGTGCGAGCCGCGGCTAGCGATTCGGGGAAACGCCCCCTCGCTGGCAGCGACGACCCGTCCGCTCTGTGGGCGCGCGGGAGGGTGGCCGAGGTTTCTGCCCGTAGCGGTGCGTACCCCTACCACCCCGTTCGGGCCGAGCCGGCACGCGCTCCCGACCCCGCGCCCTTATCGATGCGCTTCGAACAGACGCGCGGTGGGCGCGCCCCGCCCTCAGTGGCGGCGGATGTGCGTGTGGCAGTGGTTGTGCACGAGGCGCTGCAGCTTGCCGCGCAGGCGGTAGACGTGCGCGTGGCGGTGACAGCGCGGCGGGGGCCGGCCCTTGCGGTGCTTGTGCTGGTGGCCGTGCGGCCGCGTGCGGTACTTGCGCTGGCGGTAGCGGCGCAGGGCCGCGCGGCGCTCGATCTTCTTCAGGAGCGCCTCGCGGGCGGCGCGGATGCTCGCCTCGCGCGCGTCGAACGGCCGCTCCTTCGGATCGAGCGCGAACAGCGACGAGTAGCCCGAGAAGTAGATCCGGCGTCCGTCGCTGATGGCCGGGTGAAACGCGCCGCGGCGCGTCTTGTAGACGGTCTGCCCGGTGCGACCGCCGAGCGCCCACGTCGTCTTCTTGCCGAGGTCCGAGACCCAGACGAGGTCGCCGATGATCGTCGCGCCGCCGGAGATCTTCGACCCCAGCGAGCGCTTCCAGCGCACCTTGCCGCTGCGCGCATCGAGCGCATAGAAGCTTCCGCTGTAGGAGCCGATGTACACGGTCGGCTGCCCGCCGACGCGGCCGACGGCGGGCGACGCGTAGACGAAGTCGCCGGTGCCCTTGCGCCAGGCGAGCTTGCCGTCGGCCGTCGAGAAGGAGTACACGTTGCCGTTCGTGCTGCCGATGTACACGCGCCCGTACGACACGGCGGCCGACGAGTAGAGGTTGCTCTCGCCGATGCCCAGCCCGCCCGAGCTGGCCGACACGCGCCACACCCGCTTGCCGTCGGACTGGCGGATCGCCGTCACCTTCCCGCCGTAGTCGCCGAAGTACAGCTTGCCGCTGTCGAGCGCGAGCGCGCCCTTCACTGCGCCCGCCGCCTTCGTCGTCCAGCGCACGCTGCCGTCGCGCGCGCGCAAGGAGTAGACCGTGCCGTTCTCCGTGCCGAAGTACAGCCGTCCGCCGTCGAGCAGCGGAGATGATTCGGCGCGGCTGGGGAGCTTGCGCTGCCAGACGGTCCTGCCCGTGCGCGCCGACACGCGGGTGACGAGGCCGGCCTTCTTCTTGAACCGGCGCGAGAGCATCACGGCGTACACGGAGCTTCCGTCACACGCCGGCGATGACGCGGCCAGCTTGCCGAGCTTGCGCCGCCAGCGTACGCGCCCGTCCGTGCGCGACAGCGAGTAGAGCATCCCGTTGTTCTTCAGCAGGAACAGCGACCGGCCGCACAGGACGGGGTTGAACTCGAGCAGGACGCTGCCGCGGAACGCCCACGCTTCCTGCCAGGGCGGGCGCGGCGTCGTGCGCAGCGGCAGGTTGTGGGTGCGGCCCTTGGAGTAGCCGAAGATCGGCCACGTGAAGCGATCGTCAGCCGGGTGGCGGCCCGCAGGGATCCGGGCCACGTCGGCCGGGCCCTCCGACGTGTCGACGAACGCCACGTCGGGATTCGACACGTCGCCTCCCTTGCCGAAGAGCGCAAGGGCGGCGCCGCCGATGAGCACGAACGACACCACGGCCCCGAGCACGAGCCACGGCAGCCGGCGCTTGCCGCGGGGCGCAGAGGTCACGCGCGAAATGGTAGACGGAGGGTCGGGCGGCAGCCGCCGGTCGCCGGTAGCAGCGAGACTGTCACCATGGAGGTTCTGCTCGAGCGCATGCGCGCCATGCCGTGCGGCCGGCGGCTGCTCGAGGCGGCCGCGGGCGCCGGCGGGGTGCAT
>JBOGYT010000138.1:0-3788 GCA_050696955.1 Solirubrobacteraceae bacterium
CTCCCGGGCCGGCCCGCGCCGGTCGCGCTCGCATGTGCGCCACCGGTCGATCGCGCTCGTGCTCGCGCTCTTCACGGGGGCGAGCCTCGCCTACTCGATCCTGCACACCGACGCCAACCCGCTGGAGGCGTACTTCGTGACGCCGACGCGCGCGTGGGAGTTCGGCGCGGGCGGGCTGCTCGCGCTGATCGCGCTGCGCCCCTCGACCGCCCATCCCGGCCTGCGGGCGGTCGTGTCGTGGGCGGGCATCGCGGCGATCGTCGTCACGGTCTGCACGTTCTCCGAGCAGACGCCGTTTCCGAGCTACACGGCGCTGCTGCCGATCCTCGGCGCGGTCGCCGTCATGTGGGCCGGGGCGCCGAGGCTGCGGTGGGCGCCGACCCCGCTGCTCGCGGTGCCTCCCGTCCAGTTCCTCGGTAACGTCTCGTACTCGATCTACCTGTGGCACTGGCCGCTGATCATCCTGGCTCCGTTCGCGCTGCGCCGCGACTTGGACCTGCCGACGGAGTTCTCCATTCTCGTGCTGACAATCCTCGCCGCGTGGATCACGAAGGTGCTCGTCGAAGACCCGGTCCGCCGTGGCCCGTTCCTCGCGCGGCGCAAGGCGCGCTACACGTTCGCGTTCGCCGGCGCCGGCACCGCGATCGTGCTCGCGGTCGTGGCGAGCGGCAACGCGAAGCTCGAGGACGACCTGCGCAACGCCGAGCAGCAGTCTCTGCAGCTCATCGCCGCCAAGCCGAAGTGCTTCGGCGCGGCGTCGCGCGATCCGGAGGTGCCGTGCAAGAACTCCAAGCTCAACCGCATGGTCGTCCCGCGGCCGGCGGTGGCGGCGCGGGCGCGCAACCAGCCATGCACGAAGGTCCAGCCGCGGGTCATCATTCCGGTGTGCGCGTTCGGCGCGCCGCAGGGGACGGCAAGCGAGCGCTTCGCCGTCATGGGCGACAGCCACGCGCAGTCATGGCGCGCCGCGCTGACCGTCATGGCGAACGCCAAGGGCTGGCAGGGCAACTCGGTGACGCACACGGGCTGTGGCTTCACGAAGGTCGTCAAGAAGATCCCCGAGCCGTTTCGCTCGCAGTGCATCGAGTGGGTGAACACGGTGCCGTCGTGGTTTGCGGCGAACCCCGACATCGACACGGCGTTCGTCGTGGGCTTCAGCGGCGGGACCGTCGACGTCGCCGCCGGCAAGAACCCCTACGAGGCGGCCGTCAAGGGCTACCAGCGGGCGTGGGCGACGCTGCCGGCCAGCGTGAAGCACATCATCGTGCTGCGCGACAACCCGCTCGTCGAGCGCCAGGGCAAGACCGCCGCCTGCGTCGAGCGCGCGATCAAGAAGAAGCGCCGCGCCGGCGTCGCCTGCCGGATCTCGCGCCGGCGGGCGCTGTTCCCGGATCCCGCCGCCGCGGCCGCGAAGCGGCTGCAGTCGCCGCGGGTGCAGGTCATCAACCTCACGCGCTTCATGTGCGACAGCAAGAACTGCTTCCCGGTCATCGGCGGCGCGCTCGTCTACAAGGACCTGCACCACATCACGCGCGTCTTCTCGACGACGCTGGGCCCGTACGTCCAGCGCTACTACGACCGGCTCGCCGCGGGCTGGTGACCAGCGGTCCACAACGTGAAGCTGCGCGACATCTTCGCCCGTGACGGGCACACGTTCTCGTTCGAGTTCTTCCCGCCCAAGACGGACGAGGGCGAGGAGCGGCTCTTCGGCGAGCTCGAGGTCCTCAAGACGCTGAACCCGGCGTTCTGCTCGGTGACCTACGGCGCGGGCGGCTCGACCCGGCACAAGACCGTGGAGCTCGTCCGCCGCGTCCACGACGAGGCCGGGGTGGAGGCGATGTGCCACCTCACGATCGTCAACCAGCCCAAGTCACAGGTGCGCGGCGTTCTCCAGCAGCTGCGCGACGCCGGGCTCGAGAACGTCATCGCGCTCGCCGGCGATCCGCCCGATGGCGTCGAGGTCGACTGGACGCCGCATCCCGACGGCTTCCTGCACTCGCGCGAGCTCGTCGAGGAGGCGCTCGCCTTCGAGGACGACTGGTTCTCGGTGGCGGTCGCGGGCTTCCCGGAGGTCCACCCGCGGGCCCTCAGCCGCGCGACCGATCTGGGCTACGTCAAGGAGAAGATCGACGCCGGCGCGATCGCGGTCGTAACCCAGCTGTTCTACGACAACGACGACTACTTCCGCTACGTCGAGGACCTCCGGGCGCTCGGCGTCGAGGTGCCGATCGTCCCCGGACTCATGCCGGTGCTCTCCGCGCCGCAGATCCGCCGCTTCACGGCGCTGTGCCACTCGCGGATCCCGCCGCGGCTGGAGCGGCTGCTCGACGGGGTCGCCGACGACAACGAGGCTGCCACCGCGATGGGCATCGAGTACGCGAGCGAGCAGGTCCAGGGCCTGCTCGACTTCGGCATCCCGGGCATCCACTTCTACTCGCTGAACCGGTCGCGCTCGGTGAAGGCGATCTTCGAGAACTGCGGGCTGCGCGAGCTGCAGCCCGCGGCCGGCTGAAGACCTCAGGCACGACCCGCGGCGGGACCTCCGTGCCGCGCTGACCCGTAGGAGGGTCATGAAGACCAGCACGTCGATCATCGCGGCGGCCACCGTAGCCGTGGCCGTGGCTGGTGTGGCGCTCGCGAGCGGGGGTCCGCCGCCCGAGCCGCCGCAGCCCGACCCGCCCGCCAACACCGTCGTGGCCACCGGCTCGGCGGAGCGCCGTGTGGTGGCGCCGAAGGACCGGTCCAACCGGACGATCGCGCGCGCGATGCAGGACGCTCGTCGGCGCGCGCTTCCCTCCGCGCTCGTCGCGGCGCGACGCGATGCCGCGGCGGTCGGCACGGTCGCGGGCCTGCGGCCAGGCCGGGTGGTCGGCATCCGTCGCGACGTGGCGCCGCTGGGTCCGTACTGGGACGAGGACGCAGGCACGTTCGGCCGCGGGAAGTGGTGCGGGCGGATCTACACCGGGCGCACGATCGTGCGCCGCGCCGACGGCTCGACGCGTCGCGTGGCTCGCTTCCGTCACGGCTGTCGCGTCCCGAAGCTCGCGACGGCGCGCCTGACCGTGACGTTCGCCGCGCAGCCGGGCTGACGTCGGAGGGGCGGGTAGGGTTGCGATGCTCTCGCGAGTGCTCAGCACGGGATCGGCCGCGGGGGCAGCAGCCGCGATGCCGGAGCCCGCGCCAATCGCCTGGAAGGGCCGACTCGCAACGGCGGCCGTGACCCGCCGCTCCGGCGCGCGCGAGGCGGCGCTCGTGCGAGCCGCGCAGCGCGGCTCGGCGGAGGCGGCCGAGGAGCTCTTCGAGCGCCACTGGCCGGCGCTGCATCAGGCGGCATACCTCGTCGTCGGCGACGGCGCAGCCGCCGAGGACATCGCGCAGGAGTCGTTCCTCGCGGCACTGCGTGCGCTGGACCGCTTCGATCGCCGCCGGCCGCTCGGGCCCTGGCTGCACCGCATCGCCGTCAACCGCGCGATCGATTACGCCCGCGCCCGCGCGCTGCGGCGCGAGGTCGGCTCCGATGCCCTCGACGTGTCCGCGCCCGAGCCCGTTCCGGCGCATCCCTTCGGCGGGGAGCTGCTCGACGCGCTGGCCGCGCTCGACCCCGACCAGCGCGCGGTCGTCGTCCTGCGTCATCTGCTGGAGTACACGCCCGGCGAGATCGCCACGCTGCTCGAGATCCCGCGTGGCACCGTGAACTCGCGGCTGCGGCGTGCGCTGGACGCGCTGGCCGGCCGGCTGCCGGAGCTCGCGCCATGAACGAGCGCCGGCTCCGCGACGCGCTGCGGCGC
>JBOGYT010000139.1:0-16528 GCA_050696955.1 Solirubrobacteraceae bacterium
GCGCCGCAGCCGGCGCCCGGCCCGGGCGACATACAGCGCGCCGCCGGCGACCATCGCCGTGCTGCGACAGTCGCCGGCGATCGTGACCGCCGACGCCGGCCGGCCGCGCGGGGAGGCGATGCGCGTCAGCCGGCCGCTGGCGATCCGGCGCACGAAGATGTCGGCGCGGCCGTTGCGATCGCCGCGCACGAGGTTCGACGCGCGCGAGACGAACGCCAGGCACGCCGGCCCGCGCGCGTCGTCGACGTGCGTCCAGCGGCTCAGCGCCGGCGACCACGACTCGCCGTTGGCGGGCCGCCCGCCGCGGCCCGCGGAGACAAGCGTCGTGGTGCCGTACCGCCACGGCGTGCCGTACTTGCCGCCACGCCCGCCGCGCGTGACCAGATACACGTTGCGACGACCGCTCGTGCCGCGCGCGATGTTCGTCGCCGCAGACGTGTACGCCGCATAGCGCGCCGTGCGCGCATCCCAGGACAGCACCGGCTCGCTGGCCGGCGCGTTGGGCAGCCCGCCGTCCGCCGCGCGCGAGAGCAGCTGCTGCGGCGGGCTGTCCTTCGTCAAAAACCCGCGATTGATGAACGGCCGCGGATCGGGCGTGTCGTCGACCCACACGCCGCCCGGAACAAGCGTCGAGCGCACCCCGTCGACGCGCACGTCGAAGTACTCGCCGTTCTCGGGCACAAGATCACCCCCGACCATGACCGTGACGCTCGCCGACTGCGTGCCGCTCACCAGCGCGGGCAGCGTCACATACCCGTCATACGGCGCGTAGTCCCACGGCGCACGAGCGGTCCCATCGACCGTGTACACACGCAACCGCACCGGCGCCAACCAGCGCCCCGAGCGCGTGATCGCGATCGTCGCCGCAACGGCACCATCACCCTCCCTGACCGCCGGACGCGACACCGAGATCGACTGGCCATGCGCCCCCGCCGGCGACGCGAGCGCGACCACGACGCCTCCAAGCAGCATCGCCCGCGCACCGCGTCGCCAACCCGACCACCGCCGTCCCCGCGCCTGCGTCTCGCCCGCCGTGCTCATAGCGCATCTGTCGACACCGCCAGGCCGGGGCTTGAGGGCCGCACCGACTGACGCCCGCGCGACAGGCACGCCTCGAGCAGCGGGCAGCCAGCGAGCCGAGCGCCCCGCGTGGACGCATGTAGTGAGATGAGCAGCGATGGCCGCTGTTCGCTGATTGTTCGCGCTGGTCTGCATGGTCGTGATCGGCGTCGCGGCCGTGGTTCCGGCCCTCCGTGCCGCGCCGGGTGAGCCTTCCGAGAAGGTGTTCACCCGCATCTGATCCCGACTACCAGGCCGGGCTGGAGGGCGATCAGCGGCGCACGGTCAGGACGCTGGGCGCGGGAACGGCTGTCGTGCAGGACGACGCGGGCAAGAGGCTGCCACTGGCGTCCACGCTGCCGCTCGAGGTGTGGTCGCCTGCTCACCAGACGGCATGCCGATCGCCTTCGAGCTGGCCCCCGCGAACGCCAGCGAACGCCAGGTCGCCGCGGAGATCCTCGAACGCCTCCCGCTGGCCGGTCGCACGATCCTCGCCGACACGGGGCTGCGCGGGCCGCGAGTTCGAAGCGATCGTAAAGCAGATGAGCGGCCGGCCCTCGCACCCGCACCGCAACGACGAGCGGGCGGATGCTGATGTGGGCCATGAGGCTCGCCCTCGCCGCCAAGATCGGCCACCACCACCTCGCCGCAACCCCGACCGCAACCTCACCGCCTACGACCACCAATTCCGAGAAATCGGAATCGATCATCTGGGTGGCGCGCCGCGACACCTGCGGGGGGCGAAAGTCGAGACCTTGGATGCCTGTCGGGAGGGCGCGACGCGGGCGACAGTCACCGGCATGACGTTTGCGAACCTCTGCCTTGGCAGCTCGCTGCGGGCGCTGTACCGGGCGCGCAGGCTGCTGACGACCCTCGCCGTCGTCGGCGCGCTCGCCGCCGCAGCGGGCGGAGCGACGTACGCGCTCGGCGCCGACATCGTGCGCGACGCCGCCACGCAGCAGGACCGCTGAGCCGGACCACGAAGCCACACCTCGGGGCGGCTTCATGTGATAGCTGTGAGGAAGAGTTGACGCAACGGGGCAGGGAGCAGGAGCCTCAAGGCCGGGGCGTACGAGCGACGAGCGACTGCGGCTGCGAGCCGCCCGGGGGACGAACATGTCACGCACTGCACAGCGAGCGACGGGGGCCATTGTGCTCACGACCGCGCTGCTCATCGGCCTGCCGGCCGCGGCGAGTGGCGCCACGAAGCCGACCGTCACGACCGGCGGCGCCACGAAGATCACGTCGACGACCGCGCGGATCGTGGGCACGATCATCCCCAACGGCGCCAAGACGACGTACCGCTTCCACTACGGGACCTCGACCCTGTACGGCACGTCGACGCCGATCAAGGTGGCCGGCAGCGGCACGACCAAGGTCACCGTCAGGGCGGACATCACCGGCCTCGCGCCGAACACGCGCTACCACTACCGGCTCGTCGCCCGCAACTCGAAGGGCACGACCAACGGCGCGGACCGCAACTTCAAGACGAAGGTCCAGCCGCTCGCGCTGTCGCTCGTCGCGAGCCCCAACCCCGTCCTGTTCGGCAACGGGACAATCCTCTCGGGCGCGCTGACGGGCACCGGCAACGCCGGCAAGCAGATCGTGCTCCAGCGAAACCCGTGGCCGTTCACGCAGGGCTTCACCCCGGTCGGCAACCCGCTCGTCGCCAACCAGCAGGGCGTCTTCGCCTTCACGCTGCTGAGCGTGCCGCTCAACACGCAGTACCGGGTGTATCTGCCGAGCAAGCCGTCGGTCGTCAGCACGATCGTCGGGGTCGGCGTCGCGCCCCGCGTGAGCACCCACCTCAACAGGACGAAGGTCCGCACCGGCAGCCGCGTGCGCTTCTCGGGCACGATCCGCCCCGCCCGCACCGGCATGCGAATCGTCATCCAGCGCCTGCGCAACGGCCGCTGGCTCTTCGCCGCCTCGACGAAGGCGCGCAAGGGCGGCCAGACGTTCTCGCGCTACGCCAAGCGCGTGAAGATCCGTCGTGGCGGCCGGTACCGCGTGCTCCTCGAGAGCGCCGACGGCGGCTACGTCGCGACCACCGGGCGCCGGGTCATGATTCGCCGCCGCTTCTGACGCACTGCGTCATCATCCTTCCCCGGGAGTGATGGTGGCGACACACGAAATGGGGATACCGCTCACCGTCGTAGGCGGCTTTCTCGGCGCGGGCAAGACCACGCTGCTCAACCGCATCCTGCGTACCCCCGACGGGCGCAGGCTCGCCCTCATGGTCAACGACTTCGGCGCGATCAACATCGACGCCGACCTCGTCGAATCCCAGGACGGCGAGACGATCAGCCTCACCAACGGCTGCATCTGCTGCGGGCTGAGCGGCGAGTTCATGTTCGCGCTCGCGGGCCTGCGCGATCGCGCGGAGCCGCCCGAGCACGTCATCGTCGAGGCCAGCGGCGTCGGCGACACGAACACGATCCTCGCCTACGGCGACATGCCGGGCTTCGCCCAGGACGCCGCCCTCGTCGTCGTCGACGCCGAGACCGTCCGCGCCCGCGCGCAGGACGCCGACACCGGGTCGCAGATCCTCGGGCAGCTGCGCTCCGCCGACCTCGTCGTGCTCAACAAGACCGATCTCGTCACCCCCGACGAGCTCGAGGCGACGCGCGCGTGGGTGCGCGAGGTCGTCGGTCGCTCGACGGCGATCGTCGACGCCGCCTTCGGCGACGTGCCGACGGACGTCCTGCTCGGCGCGCGCCCCGCCGCGCGTGCAACGCCGGCCGAGCACGACCACGCGCATCCCGACTACGAGACGTGGAGCTGGCAGGGCGCCCCGGCCCTGCACGGCGCCGGCCTCGTCGAGGCGATCACGGCGCTGCCCGACGGCGTGCTGCGCGGCAAGGGCTTCCTACACCTGCGCGAGGATCGCGCCAACCGCTACCTGCTCCAACTCGTCGGCCGCCGATACGCCGTCACGTGCGACCGCCCATGGAGGGATGAGCCGCCCGGTTCGCGGCTCGTCCTCATCGGGCTGCCGGGGTCGGTGCACGCCGACGAGCTCGACGCGACGCTGGCGCGGCTGAGCGGTCGCGACGAGACGGACACCGAGTAGGTCCGTGCGGGCCGAGCGGCTCGACCCGGAGACGTCGCGCCCGGTCCTGCTGCAGTCCGTGCTGCGAGCAGAGGCGACCGTGGGCGACCTGGCGCAGGGCGCCAAGCGCGTGCGCCTGGCGGAGATCGCGCTCGACACGGGGCTCGTGCAGCGCCACGACATGCAGGGTTGAGGTTCGGCTATTGCGCGGGAGGCAGATTGCACCCCTCGTGGCCGCAGCCGCACTCGTGCGGCTCGTGGCCCTCATGGGAGCCGTGCTTCTTGCAGTAGTCCGAGCAGTAGCCGTCCTCTCTCGGTGCACAGTTGCACCCTTCGTGCCCGCAGGTGTTGTCCGCCATGTCGTGCTCCTCCAGTCAGGTACAGGTCGTCCTGAGGCGGGTAGTACCCCGGCGAACTGAAGATCAGGAGGAGAGTCATGGCCGAGCAGACACCCGCTGAGACCAGCCCCGAGGAATACCGCGGCGGCGTGCCAGAGCCCGAGCAGGCAAAGGGCGAAACCGGAGATCAGGCGAAGGGCGTCGTCACCGGCGAGGTGAAGGATTCCCAGCCGTCGGACACGTCGGACCCGCAGGAGCTGGGCAACGACTCGCTCGGCGACTTCCCCGAGCGCAACGCCCCGGATCGCATCGACCTGAGCGCCGGCGACAACGCCGACGCGACGAGCCACGGCTCATCGGGCGGCGCCCGCGGATCGGACGCCGGGCTCGGCCGTCACGAGGACAAGACGATCGAGGAAGAGGACGAGGGCTGATTAGTTCAGCCGGGCGCGGAGCGCGCGAAGCTCCACGCCCAGCGTGGCCACGCTGTGGCCCGCCTGCAACGGCAGTTCGAGACGCATCTCGGCCGCGCGAATCGCGCGGCCGAGCTCGTTGCGGCGGGTGTAGGTCGTCACGAGGTTGTTGAGCATCCGCAGGGCGGTCTCGTGCACGCCCCACGGGCGAAGCTGCTCTGGCGGCATCGGACCCTCCAGCTCGAGCGGCGTGCCGCCGTTGAAGGGGTCGAGCAGGACGGGCGGCAGGACACCGAAGTGGCCGACGACGTAGTGGCCGGGCAGCCCGATGCCGTCAAGCTCGATGCCCGCGCGCCGCGCCACCGCGACGTAGACGACCGACAGCACGATCGGGAGGCCCGCGCGGCGTTCGAGCACGACGTCGAGCATCGAGTTGCGCGGATGGTGATAGTCCTCGCGGTCGCCGCTGAAGCCGTGGCGGCGGCCGAGCACCTCGATGACGGCGTCCGCCTCGGCGCGCGGGTCGCGCGGGCGCTCGAGCAGCCCGTCGACCTCGCCGGCGAGGTCATCCAGCGCCGCGCGCGCCGCGTCACAGTCGACCTCGCCGAACTCCGCGGCGAGCGCGAGCGCGAGCTCGTCGAGCGGCGCATCGGTCCTCTGCGCGAGGTCGGCGAACGGCTCTACCGACACGCCGCAACGGCCACGACCGCGCTACCGATCTGCGTCGGGCGCCGTCGCTCCAAGCTCGAGCATCCGGCGGGCACCCTTCGTGGCCGGGTGCTCGGGGCCGAGTACGCGTGAGAGGTCCTCGACGAGCTCGGCCTGAAGCGCGGCGGCCTCCTGGGTGCGTCCGGACTGGCGGTAGGACGACGCGAGGTTCGAGCGCAGGTTCAGCGTCTCGAGGTCGTCCTCGCCGAGCGTCTTCTTGCTCTCGGCGACGAGCTCCTCCTCGATCGCGATCGCCTCGTCGCTGCGGCCGGCGGCCCAGAGGGCGTTGACGAGCTTCTCGCGCGCCTCGCCGGTGGCGGGGTCCTCGCTGCCCAGCACGCGCTCGCGGTCGGCGAGCACGCGCTCCTGGACCTCGATCGCCTCGTCGACGCGACCGGCGGACGAGTAGGAGAAGGCGAGGTTCGCGCGCGCCGTCAGCGTCGCGAGGTCGTCGGCCCCGAGCACCCGCTCGGTGTCGGCGAGCACGCCCTCCTCGAGCTTGATCGCCTCCTCGTTGCGCCCCGCCGACCAGTACGAGGATGCGAGGTTCGAACGCGCCGTGATCGTGGCGACGTGATCGGGGCCGAGGACGCGCTCGCTGTCGGCGACGACCTCCTGCTCGATGCGGATCGCCTCCTCGATGCGCCCCGCCGTCCAGTGCACGTACGCGAGGTTGCCGCGCGCGGCGAGCGTGGCGGGGTCATCGGGGCCATGCCTGCGCTGGGTCTCGGCCAGGTCGCGCTCCTGCTGGGCGATGGCGTCCGCGATCACCCGCGCCTGCTCCTCGGGGCTGCCCATCTGCTCGGTCATCTGCTGCTCCTCCACTGCGTCCTTGCCTGCTCGCTCACGACGTCGAAGGGTAGCGACGGCCGTGCGGCGCTTGACACCACGACCGCGCGTCGCCACGATCCTGCCCGTGCCCATCTATGACTACGCATGCACCACCTGCGACGAGCGCTTCGACGAGCTCGTGCGCTCCGACGCACCACCCCCTCCGTGTCCGTCCTGCGGCGCTGAGGAAACCGAGCGCCTGCTGTCCACGTTCCTGACGCCGAACCTCGTCGGCGGACAGCGCAGCTACCAGGTCGACATCAACTCCAAGATGAGCTCCCTGGGCTGCTGCGGCGGCGGTGGCTGCGGGACCCACGCCGGCTGAGCCCCTTCAAGCGCGTCAACTTCTTCGACGGCCAGCTGCTCAGCGCGGCTGACTTTCGCGCGGAGCAGGAGTACCACCGCCGCCGGCGCTACCTCCACAACCGCGTCTTTCACGGCTGGGGGATCGCGCAGGGCCTCGATGTGACGATCGACTTGCCGACGCGCGTGCAGGTCACCCCGGGGGTCGCGCTCGACCGCGCGGGCCGCGAGATCGTCCTCGAGGAGCCGCTGTACTTCGAGATCGGCTCGGCCGGTCCCGACGACACGGATTCCCCGCCGTACGTGACGGCCCGCTACGACGAGCTCCCGGACGAGATCGGCGCCGAGGAGCCCGCGCGCTGGCTGGAGTGGCACGACATCTGCCTGACGCCCGACCCACCGTCCGACCCGGGCATCGAGCTGATCCTGGGGCGGGTCGTCGCCCGCGGTGGGGCGATCCACGAGATCGACGTCTCCGACCGGCGCGCCCTCGGCATCGACTAGTGGGTCCCACTAGCCCGGCCGGGCTCGCAGTTCCCGTCCAGATCGGGAGGCGTTCGCTTCAAATCCCGCCGCGAGCGGCCGATGGATCAAGCATCAGCGGCCTCGTGCCGGCAATCGGTGAATCAGGAGACCGTTGACATGGAAGCCGAAAACGCGCACGAACGCGCACGGACGTATCTCGTGACCGGTGGGGCTGGCTTCATCGGCTCCCACCTCACCGACGCCCTCGTCGCCCGCGGTGACAGCGTCATCGTGCTCGACGACCTCAGCGCCGGCTCGCTGCGCAACCTCGACGGCGCGCTGAGCACCGGTCGGGTGGAGGTCGTCCGGGGCGAGGTACAGGACGCCGCGCTCGTCGAGAGCTGCATGTCGCGCGTGGACGCCTGCGTTCACCTCGCCGCGGCGCTCGGCGTGCAGAACATCGTCGACAACCCGCTCGGGACCCTGCTCGCGAACGTCCGCGGCACCGACGTCGTCATGGCCGCGGCCGCTCGCCACGAGCGCAAGCTGCTCTTCGCCTCCAGCTCCGAGGTGTACGGCAAGGGCGGCGGCGAGGCGCTGACCGAATCGGATGACTGCACGATCGGCGCACCCTCGCGCTCGCGCTGGAGCTACGCCATCGCCAAGCAGTTCGGCGAGTCGCTCGCGCACGCCTACGTCCAGTGCGAGCGCGCCGACATGGCCGCCGTGCGCTTCTTCAACGTCATCGGGCCGCGGCAGAGCCCGGCTTACGGGATGGTGCTGCCACGCTTCGTCGAGCAGGCGCTCGCCAGCGAGCCGCTCACGATCTACGGCGACGGCAGCCAGACGCGCTGCTTCACGAGCGTCCATGACGCCGTCGCCGCCGTCGTCGGTCTGCTCGACTGCACGACCGCCGCCGGAGCGACGTACAACATCGGCTCCGCCCAGCCGGTCCGGATCGACGATCTCGCCGCGCGCGTGATCGCGCGCTCGCGCTCGCGCTCGCAGATCGCCTACGTGCCGTACGAGCGCGCGTACGGCCGGGGCTACGAGGAGCTCGGCCAGCGCGTGCCCGACACGACCGCGCTGCGCGAGCGCACGGGCTGGTCGGCGCGACGGACGCTGGACGAGATGATCGACGAGGTCCTCGCCGCGCGGCTGCCCGCGCCGCCGGTCCGCCGGCACGCCCGCACCCGTCGCCGCGCCCCGCTCACGCCCACGATCAAGCGCTGATGTTCGCGCGCGGACACGAGAGCGAACCCGAGCTCGTGCCCGCGGCGACGAGCCGCCGGCGCCGGCGGATGCAGGCCGGCCTGCGCGTCCCGGCGATGGCCTGGCCGTACATCGGGCTGATCGGCGGCACGATCGTGCTCAACCGCGCCAGCCAGGAGTCGGTCGCCGGGTTGTGGTGGCTGGCGCCCATGGCACTCGTCCTCTATCTCGTCGCGCTCGCGCTGACGGTCACGCTGATGACGACGCGGCGGCGGCGAGCGCGCGGGCGCGACAGCGAGCTCGAGCGCCTGTCCGAGCGGCTGCTTGGAGCGATCGGCGCCCCGCCGCACTCGTTGCGCGATGAGCTCAAGCCGCTGATGACCCGTCTGCGCGACGTCCAGCGCGCGTGCGCGCGGGCGCTGTCGCCGGCCGAGTCCGAGGCGGTGCGCGCACAGCTCGTCGAGCTCGGGGCGCACGACGCGCTGACCCGCCAGCTGCGCCGCACGCACGGCAAGCGCCGCCGCGCCGATGTCCTCTTCACGCTCGGCTGGCTCCGCGACGAGCGGTCCGTCACGGTGCTCGCCCACGCGCTGAACGGGCGCGACCCCGACCTCGCGTACGTCGCCGGGCAGGCGCTGGCGGACTACGACTCCGCGCAGGCGTGCCGCAGCCTGGTGGACGCGCTGCGCAGCGCGGCGCTGCCGCGCCCGCTCGTCGCGACGCTGCTCGAGAGCTCCCGCTACGCCGGCGCGGCCGAGCTCGTGGCCGGCGCGGCCGGCGATGCCGACGCCGGCACCCGCAGCTGGGTCGCCTACCTGCTCGGACGCTGCTCGGATCCACGGGCGCGCGAGTGGCTGGCGCCGCTCGCGGCCGACGGCGACCCCGAGGTCCGCGCCACCGCAGCCGAGGCGTACGGATCGTTCGCCGATCCGCACGCCCTGAGCACCCTGCTCGGCGACGACGACTGGCGGGTTCGCGCCAACGCCGCCAAAGCCGTCGGCACCAGCCGCCTCAGCGGGCTCGTCCCGAACCTCACCACGCTGATGGCCGACCGCGCCTGGTGGGTCCGCCAGAGCGCGACCATCGCCCTCAAGCAGCTCGGCCAGGCGTCCGTCGAGCACCTGCGGCTGCTGCTCGAGCACGACGACCGCTTCGTCCGCAACAAGGCGGCGGAGATCCTCATCGAGGTCGGCTTCATCTCCGAGCAGATCGCGGCGCTGGGCGGCACGGCGGAGCAGGTCGCCGCCGCGCGCCACGTGCTCGCCGCGGTCGCCCGGGCCGAGGCCCGCGAGACGCTCGCCGGAAGCGTCGAGACGGCCGACCCCGTGACCCGCGAGCGCCTCGAGGCGCTCCTCGCCGAGGTGGACAGCGCCACCGCGATCGTCCGGCTGGCGGCATGAGCAACACGACCCAGATCATCTACGCGGTCCTGCTGAGCTACTTCGTGACGCTCAACCTGTCGACGGTCGGGTTCATCGCCGTCGCGATCAGCGAGAACCGGCTGCGCCGCCGCCAGGCGGACTACACGGACCTCGCGCGCCTGGAGAGCTCGCAGGCGACCGTCGGCGTGAGCGTCATCGTGCCGGCCTACAACGAGGCAGCCGTCGTCTGCGACACCGTGCTGTCGATCCTCGGCTCGAACCATCCGCAGTTCGAGGTGCTCGTCGTCAACGACGGCTCGACCGACGACACGCTCGAGGTCCTGCGCGCTCGCTTCGAGTTCGAGCTGCGCGACGTGTTCTATCCCCAGCCGATCGAGACGAAGCCGATCCGTCAGACCTACCGCTCGCGCAGCCACCCGAACCTGTGGTTGATCGACAAGGAGAACGGCGGCAAGGCCGACGCCTGCAACGCGGGGGTGAACATCGCCTACCACCCGTACGTCTGCCAGACGGACGCGGACTGCATCTTCGAGCCGGACACGCTGATCAAGGCCGTCCGGGCGATCAACTTCGATCGGCGCCGGACCGTCGCGATCGGCGGCCAGCTGCGGCCGGCGAACGGGCTGGCCATCAGCCACGGCAAGATCGTCGGCTCGCGGCTGCCAGACTCGCTCGTCACGCGCTTTCAGGTCGTCGAGTACATGGGCGCGTTCCTGAGCCACCGGCTCGCCTGGAGCCGGCTGAATTCGGTCCTCGTCATCGCCGGCGGCTTCGGGATCTGGCGCCGCGACGTGGTGCTCGAGCTCGGCGGCTACGCCACCGACGTCACGCACGAGGACTTCGAGCTGACGATCAACGCGCACCGGTACTTCCGCGCCAACAACGTCCCGTACCGGATCGTCATGGTCCCCGACGCGACCGTGTGGACGCAGGCGCCGACGTCGTGGCGCGACATCTGCAACCAGCGCAAGCGCTGGCAGCGCATCGTGCTGGAGACGATATGGAAGTACCGCTCGATGCTGTTCAACCCGCGCTACGGGTCGATCGGGATGCTGACGATGCCCTACGTGCTCGTGTACGAGGCGCTCGGGGCCTTCATCGAGGCCTTCGCCTACGTGTTCGTGATCCTGCTCGCGAGCCTGGGCCTGCTCGACGTCCAGTTCCTGCTGCTGTTCCTGGCGTTCTCGATCGGGCTCAACGCCGCGATCCGGCTGGCCGGCCTGATCCTCGACGTCGCGTTCTTCAACACGTACGGCCGGCGCGACGTCGTCCGCCTCGGGCTGCTGGCGCTGCTCGAGCCGCTCGTCTACCGGCCGGCCCTGCTGGTCCCGCGGATGCTCGCGATGCGCGAGTTCCTCATGGGCCACAAGGGCCACGAGCCCATGACGCGAAGCGCGATGAGCGGCCCCGAGGCACTCGTGGGTCGTGAGGCACTAGTCGTCGAACCGGACCGTCAGGCCTGACGGGAACGGGCCCTCCCAGTCGAGCTTGCCGTCGCCGCCCCGCGCGCGCTTGATCTGCGGGCCCTCGAGCAGCGCCGCGGCGAGCGCGGGCATCTGAGCGCGGACGATCTGCTGGCCGTAGCAGGTGTGCAGGCCGTAGCCGAACAGCATGTAGTCGCTCCACGGGCGGTCGGGGCGAAACTCGTCGGGCTCGTCGATCGCCCGCTCGTCGTGCATCGCCGACAGCGTCGCGGCGAACACCGTCGAGCCTGCCTTGACCGCCGTCTCGCGGTCCGTGCCGGCCGCGATCGTCGTGTCCTCGGGCACGAGCCGCAGCAGCGCGAAGTTCTGCGGGTTCAAGCGCGACGCCTCGAAGATGTAACCGGCGACGAGGTCGCGGTCGCCCGAGCGCGCGGCCTCCTGGGCGCCCTCGAGCTCGTCCTCGCGCTCGAGCAGCACGTCGACCGCGCGCGGGAAGGCGTTGGAGATCGTCGGGATCCAGCCCGTGATGTTGCCGAGGATGTTGTGGCGGATCGCGACGTCCGAGAAGTTCGGCTCGCCGTCGCTCTGGTAGCGCAGCAGGCGGGTGAGGACGTCGTCGGGCACGTCCTCGCCGCCCTCGATCTGCGCCTTGCGCGCGTCGATCAGCCCGTCGAGATGCGTGCGCCACTCGGCCGCGTCCTCGAGCGCCCGATCGCGGGTCTCGGCGAGGTTGCCGACGTTGATGAAGAGCTCCCAGAAGACGTTGCGGGCCCAGCGGATCTGCGTCGGCGTGTCGGGACCGGGGGTGCCGAAGTAGCTCGCGATGACGCCGTCGAGCACGGGCTCGGACAGACCGGTCACGAGGTCGATCTCGCCGGCGTCCGCACGGGCGGCGTCCACGAGCTCGCGCGCGGCGGCGTACGTCTGCTGGCCGATGCCGGGCAGGTCCTCCGCGCGCACCGCCCGGTCCATCGCCGCGTGGTCGTGGTGGTACAGCGGCGTGTCGTCGACGCCGAGGATGAACGGCCCGGTGACCGCCTCCATCTTGGGTCCGTACAGCCCCGCGGTGAAGCGCGCCGGGTCGCCGAGCACCTCGCGGACGTCTTCGTTGAGCGCGACGACCGTGACGTCGCCGTTGGAGATGATCGGGTTGTACTTGCGCATGAGCGCGAACGACGGCCCCGCCATTTGGTCGGCGACCTTGCCGGCCAGGTTCGCGATGTCCTCGGTGATGCTGTCGACCTGGTTGCGCAGGCGCTCGCGGATCTCGTCGTCGAGGCCCATGCGATCAGCCGGTGATGCCGTCCGCGATCGCCGACAGCGCCGTGATTCCCGGCACGAAGAGGTACTCGCCGCCGCGGGTCTTGACGAACACCTCCTGCGGCGACAGGAAGAAGGGCGGGTCGCCCTGGACCGTCATCTTGCCCTTGCCGTTGGGGTCGCCGAGGATGAAGTCCGTGTCGTGGCCGAGGGCGAAGAGGTTGCCGGTGTTCAGCCACTGCACCTGCACGCCCTCGAACTGGCGCGAGATGCTCGCCTGGAAGCAGACGAACACGAGCCCGCGGTCGATGCCGTCGTCGCGCGTCACGCCCTCGGGCAGCACCTTCCCGTAGGGCATCCCACGCCGGATCATCCGGTGGCGGAAGCTCAGGTGCCCCTCGAACCCCAGCGCGTCGCGCGGGTTGGACCGGCGGATGTGCGACCCCAGCGGGCAGCGCCTGCCGTCGCGGTCCGCCTCGTAGTAGCGAAAGTCGTTGGCGCCCTTCTTGGCGGCGTCGAAGGACGGGTCGGGCTCATCGGGATGCGTGACGAGCGGGGTGCCGTTCGGCCAGCGCCCGACGACCTTCGCCGACAGCTTCTGCTCGTCGCCGTCCTCGTACAGCTTGGCCGCCTCGCTCATGACGCGCCGCCACGCCGCGACGTCCTGGTAGAGCTTGCGCCACACCATGTACGTCCCGTTCTTGCCGAGCGGCGGGGCGGGCGCGTTGGGCAGCCGCCGCTTGGGATCTACGCGCGTGTCCTCGTCGGGGTAGCCGAGGATGAACTCGCCCGGCGCCAGCGGTCGCCAGCCGCCCTTCGCCAGCGGGACCCCTCCCCCGCGCGCCTTGTCCTCGTTGACGCCCTCGATCGCCGGCTGCGCGAACCCGTCGGCGTAGCCGAAGTGCTCGCGCGAGCCGGGCAGCAGCTCGGTGTCGGCCTGGTAGACGATCCGCAGGCCGCCGAAGGACTCCATCGCAGCGCGCATCTTGGCGAGTGCGCTGACGTGGTCCTCGGGCTGCTGCGCGTTGATCGTCAGCAGGACGTGGGCGTCGCCGCTGCCAAGCCCGCGCTCCCAGGTCGACGGCGCGCTCGGGCCGACGTCGCCGAGCAGCCCCGCGCGGGTGGACATCCCGTCGCGAAACTCGTGCGAGAAGCTGCCGATGACCTCCGGCGAGACCCCGAGCGCCGCGAGGCCCTGCGCGGTGACGGCGACGTTGAGCGTCGTCACGGGCTTGCCCTTCGTCCACGGCTCGGCCGTCGTGACGTGCTCGAGCAGGTCGCCGAACCACGCCCGCGCCTGCTCGGGCGGGCAGTCGATCTTCACGTAGGCGTACGACGTGCAGTCGTAGTCGTTGCCGTAGGCGCGCAGGATGTCGCCCTGGATGTCGGCGAGGTCCATCCGCACGTTCGTGGCGGCCGTCGCTCGGCCCACTAGGACGCCCCGAACTCGGCGAGGAACGCCCGCTGCAGCGCGGCGGGCTCCGTGCCCTGGGTGCGCGTGGCGAAGTCGATGACCTTGTCGCGCTGGGCGAGCGCGGCGCGCACGTCGCGCACGGTCGACTCGCCGTACGCGGCGTAGAAGAACCCGCAGTCGATCTGGTTGTGCTTGAGGTACTTCTTCAGCGCGGCGCCCGACGCGTGCTCGGGGCAGCCGACGCAGCGCCCCCAGATGTGCGGCGCCTCGGGCGCGAGCGCCTCGCACAAGTCGTCGAGGTAGCTGTCGATGTCGCCGTCGAGATTGCTCGTGAAGACGAGGTACTCGAGGTCGAGATGCTCCTCTGAGCCCTGCTTCCACGTCCGGTCGTTGTAGAAGTCCTTGATGATCACGAAGCGCGCCATGTGCGTGCGCGCGAGCTTCGCGAACGGGCTGCCCTGCTCGTGCAGGCCCTCGAGGTAGGCGCGCAGCTCGGCTTCCTGGCCGGGTTCGATCGGCGTCATGGCCTGAAAGCCGTACGCCTGGCCGGTGCGGTTCGCGTCGCTCACAGGTCGCTCATAGCGCGTGCTGGCTCTTGGTCAAAAAGCGCTTCCAGGCCGCCTCGAACGCGTCGGGGTCCATGCCCTCGGCGCTGCGCTTCAGCGGCGCGAGGTTGCGATCGATATCCAGCGCGCCCTTGACCATCGTGACCGTCGCGTCCGGATAGGCGGAGTAGTAGTGGCTCGCCTCCGTCTCGTTGTGCTGGATGTACTGCTTGAACGGCGCGGTCGGGAGCGCCTTCGGGAACCCGTACGAGCTGCCCCAGAACCCGGCCATCCCGCTCGTGAGGATGTGCGAGAACGCGTCGATGTACTCCTCCCAGCCGCCGTTGAAGTTGCTCTCGAAGTACATGTGCGGGTAGCGGAACCTGCCCTTGCGCTGGGGCGGCCCGTTGTACGGCAGCTGCTTGATGACCGACCAGCGCGCGAAGTGGATGAACGACAGCTGCACGAGCGTCACCGTGAGCTTCGGAACCCGTTTCGTGACCGCGAACAGCACCGGCAAAAACGGCCGGCCCCACCACTTGATCGTGCTGAACACCGTGATCGCGATCGCCTGACCGTGCGTGTTGCCGCGGTCGGTGCCGGTCGCAGTGATCGGCCCTGCGGCCGGAGCTTGGACGCTCATCCGGTTCCTCCGCTCGCTATCGCGTGCTTCCGCGTTCGCTTCCCCATGCCGCCGCAGCATAGATAGCTACGCGGCGCCCGTGCGTCAATTTTCGTCCAGATCGACCCGCATCGCCCGCGCGAGGGTCCCGCCGAGCACGTGTTCGACGTCGCCGAAGCGGACGGTGAGCGGCCCGTCGAACGGCTGGCGGCCGATGACGCGGCAGCGATCGCCGATCGCGATCCCGCGCTCGGCGAGGTAGCGCAGCATCTCCGGATCGGTGTCCGAGACGCGCACGAAGCGCCCGCCCCTGCCGTCCGGGACGTTGCTGAGCGCCTCGGTCTCGCCCTCGTCGATCACGAGGTCGCGATCGGGGATCGGATCCCCGTGCGGGTCGTGCGTCGGGTTGCCGAGCTTCGCCGCGATGCGCGCCTCGAGCTCCTCGGAGAGCACGTGCTCGAGCGCCTCGGCCTCCTCGTGGATGCGGTCCCAGGGCACGTCGAGGTGCTCGGCGAGGTACAGCTCGAGCAGCCGGTGGTGGCGCAGCATCTCGAGCGCCAGGCGCTGGCCGGCCTCGGTGAGGGTGACGCCGTGGTACGGCTCGTGGACCGCGAGCCCGCGCTCGGCGAGCTTCTTGACCATCGCCGATGCCGACGCCGGCGTGACGCCGCAGCGCTCGGCGAGGGCGTTCGTGCTGACCGGGTCGCCGCCCGCCCGCTGCTGGAGCGAGTAGATCGACTTCGCGTAGTCCTCGATCGCGCTGCTGTGGGTGTGCTCGGTGGCGGCGGCCATCGTGCTACACGCTGACAAGCAGCCCGGTCGCGAACATGAGCGCCATGCCGGCCAGCAGGCCGCCGACGACGCTCGGTCGCAGGCCCCGCTCGCCTTCGCCGCGCAGCGAGGGCGCGAGCTGGACGATGACCTGCACGATCGCGCCCGCGCCCGCGCCGAAGAGGAACGCGGCGACCGACGTGTTGAACGCCGCGGCGCCGATCCACGCGCCGAGCACCGCCGGCGCGCCCGCGATCAGGCCGAGCGTCGCCAGCCGCCCGAGCGACGGGCGCGCGCGGGCGATCGGCGCGACGATCGCGAGGCCTTCGGTCGTGTTGTGCAGCGCGAAGCCCACGACGAGGAAGGCTCCCAGCGCGAGCGCGCCGGTCGTGTAGGCCGTGCCGATCGCGAGCCCCTCGCCGAGGTTGTGCAGCCCGATGCCCACCGCGATGAGCATCGCGAGCGTGGCGCGGCTCGCGCCGGCGTCCGCGCTTCGGCGCCGCCGCTCGGCGAGCCACGAGCTCACCCCGGTCAGCGCGAGGAACGCGGCGGCCGCGCCGACGAAGACGAGCGCGGCGCCGCCGAACGCCTGCGAGCCCTCGCCGGCGAGCTCGAGCCCCTCGAGCGTCGCGTCGATCGCGAGGAACCCGAGCAGGCCGACCGTCAGCGCCATCACGACACGCAGCCAGCCGGGCGGGATCCGGCGCACCCACGGCAGCCACAACATGC
>JBOGYT010000140.1:0-11698 GCA_050696955.1 Solirubrobacteraceae bacterium
CTACTACGGCGCGGGGCCGGCCGCTTGGCTCGCCGCTGAGGCACCTGCCCTGGAGCGCGCCGAGCGGCGGGCGGAGCGGGCCAAGCTCGAGGCGCGGCGAGGCGAGGTGCCCGCGCGCCAGCGCGCCGGCGAGCTGCGCTCGACCCCGCCGCCGTCACGCCCGGTGAGCACCCTGCCGCGCGAGCGCGTCGCGCGCCATCGCGTCGGAGCCGACCGCCTGCCATCGGAGTTCGTCGTCGGCCTCGTGTTGCTGCTCATCGCCATGACGGCGGCAGCGCTGCTCGTGCTCGGCGTGCTGCGGGTGGCCGTGGCGGGGTGAGTCGGTGGCCGCGCGGTTGACGAAACAGCATCGGTAAAGGAACGAAGAGCGGTACGGCGGCGGGGTCGCGGGGCGTCCCCGCTGCGGTTATGGCGCATTTGCTGCTCATGGCGATGCATATCCGCCATTGACCCCCGGAGCTCGTCGCCGTCCGAGCTCCCCTATCGATGCTGTTCGCCGGCGCCGCCGCGACGCCCCACGGAGACCGCTCGAGCTACCCCGGCGGCTGCCCCCGCGCACCCGGCGACGGCGCGAGCCGCTGCGGCGTCTGCCTCCCTGACGCCGGGCCCGCGCCCGGCCTGGGCGTCGGAGTAGGCGTGGTCGTCGCCGCAGGCGCATTCGAGCTGTACTTCGGCGCCAGCGGCGTCCCCGTCGCGGTCGGCGAGGCGCCCGGCGGCACGCTGAACGATGCGAGGCGAGCCGCGAGCAGCCGCGGCTGGGCGCCGATCGGGTCGAGTTCGAGCAGCCGCTGCGCGGCGGCCTGCGCACCGGGCCGGTCGGCCGTGAGCAACGCCAGCCGCAGCAAGCGCTCCCACGCCGCGGCGCTGTAGGGCTGGCGTTCGACCGCCTGCAGCAGGTAGCGCCGCGCGTCGACGAGCCGGTCGCGGTTCTGGGCGAGCGCGGCCGCCGCGAGCAGCGGGCGCACCGACGTCGGATCCAGGCGCGCGCCGAGCTCCGCCTCCGCGGTCGCGTCCCGCAGCTCCTTCTCGTCCGCCTCGGCGCTCACGGCGAGGGCCGAGTCGGCCTTCGAGTCGGCCCACGCCGGCAGGGCCGCGGAGACGATCGCCAGGCCGAGCGCGACGCATACCGCGACGAGCGCCGCGGCGCGCGGGCCGACCGGCCGCTGCAGCGGCTCGGTCGGCAGCCGCGACCACGCCACCTCGCGCGGGATCGCCACGAGCACCCCGATGAACAGCAGCGCCGGGAGCGTCACCCCGGGGATGTCCCAGTCCCAGTCGACGAAGCTGTGCACGAGCCACGCGACGGCGCCCGCGAAGAGCGCCACCGCGATGTCGCGCTGGCGCCCGGGGCCCATCGCCCGCACCCGATCGAGCGCCGTGAACAGCAGCACGCCGAGGCCGCCGAGGACGAGCAGCGCACCGATCAGCCCGGTCTCCGCGAGGAATTGCAGGGGCATGTTGTGCGGCTGGACGACGCCGAGCTCCTCCTGGCGGAACAGCTTGTGCGTCACGGGGAAGGAGCCGGCGCCCCAGCCGTGCAGCGGGCGCTCGGACCACGCCCCGGCGGCCTCCTCCCACCACACCCAGCGGTTGCCCGAGTTCGCGGTGGAGATGCGCGCCGGATCGGAGACGTCGTCCTTCGTCGTCGTCGTGAACGACTCCCACGCGCGGTCGGCGACGCCGCGCGGGCCGCCGTCGGCGGTCAGGGCCTGCGCGACGTAGACGCAGCCGAGCAGGCCGGCCGTCACGGCGAGCGCGCGCCAGACGTTGCGCGTGCGCCTTTCGGTCCACGTCGTGCGCTCCTCCAGGCGCAGCAGCCCCCACGCCGTGATGAGCAGCCCCAGCAGGCAGCCCGCCATGACGAGGCCGAGCAGCACGCCGTCGGGGATCCGCTCGTCGAGGGGAACGCGCACGCCCTTCAGCGCGGGCCGGTTGAAGGCCAGGCCGACGACGGGGATCGTGAACGCCAGCGTCAGGCTCACCGCCGCGAGCACGCGCAGGCGCAGCCCGCCGAGCACCGTCATGACGGCGACCGTCACGAGCAGCGCGAGGATCCCCCCGCGCGAGTACGTCATCGCCAGGCAGCAGAGCAGGACATGGAGCGCGCTCAGCGCGGCCAGCCGGGTCACGACGCGCCGGGTCGCGTCCGCGGCCAGCCGCAGCGCGATCGGGATCGCGAGCACGCACACGAGCGCGAGCGCGTTCCAGTACTCCAGCGGCGCGCGCAGGCGCGAGACCGTGCTCGTGTGGTTGAAGTCGATCCCCAGCAGGCTGACCCCGGGAATGACCTTGCCGCCGAGCGCGTAGAGCGCGCACGCCACGGCGACGACGAGCCAGCCGATCGCGACGCGCTCGATCGCGCGCAGGGCGCTCGACCCGACCCCGATCGCGAGCACGACGACGAGCGTGTAGGCCGCGGCGCGGTTGATGTGCGCCCACGTGCGGTCCGGCGTGACCGACCACAGCATCGTCACGCCGCACCACACGGCGAACAGCGCGAGCAGGCCGACGCCGAGCCATGCGATCTCGGGCGCCCGCAGCCGCAGCGTGCCCGACAGCAGCCATCCCACCGCGGCGCAGATCGCGACGATCGCGAGACCGATCTGCAGGCGTGGCTCCTCGGGCAGCCCGATCGCACCGTTGGCGAACACGGCGTAGGCACACGCGGCCACCAGCGCGAGGAGGAGCGCGGTACCGGAACGCGGCGTGCGCGGAGCGGCCGGGAGCACGCCGACGCGCGTGGTGACCCGCGGGCTGGGCGGGGTCGTGACGGCCATGAGTAGCGGCGGTCGATGCTAGCGTGACCAGCTCGCCATGCGCCGCACGTCGATCCTTCTGTTCACTGCCGTTGCAGTGAGCCTCGCGCTCGCCGCGCCGGCGTCGGCGGGCCTCGCCGACAAGCTCGTGAGGGACTTCAGCGACGACGGCGCGCTGAACGCCTGCAACTACAGCGCGCGCGAGATCGCCACGATCAAGAGCCTCATCGGGGAGGACATCGACGCCTACCAGCCCGACCTGCGGTCGGCGATCGACGCGATGCTCGAGGAGCACGCGCAGGGCAAGTGCAACACGAACAAGCGCGAGCCCGGCGGGGACTCGACCTCCTCGGGCACCGCCGGCACCGCCGGCGGCGGCTCGGACGGCCCTGGCACCGCGGGCACGCCGTCGACCGGCAAGGCGGCCACACCGGCCACGCCGGGCGCCGCGAAGCCGGCCCCGGCGCCGGGTGCGGTGCAGACCGCCGCGCCGCTCATCTCGGGCGATGCGATCCAGGCGAGCGCGCGCACGGCGCAGGAGGGCGAGACGCCGCCGTTCCCGCTCCTCGCGCTCGCCGCGCTCATGGCGCTCATGGCGCTCGGCACGATCGTCTGGGGCGTGCTGCGCTTCACCGGCTGGGAGCCCGCATGGGCGCCGCGCGCGCGCCATGCCGCCGCCGAGGCCGGCTGGCGCGCCTCCTCGACGTGGGCCGAGTTCACCGACTTCGTGCGTTTCGGGCGCTGAGGGGGTAGGGCACCTACCTTGCTGCTCGAAGGCCGTCGCCTGCTGATCACCGGTGTCCTCACGGAGGGCTCGATCGCCTATGCCGTCGCCAGGCGCGCACAGGACGAGGGCGCGCAGATCGTCCTGACCGGCTTCGGTCGCGGGATGCGGATCACGCAGCGGATCGCCAGGCGGCTCGGCGACGACCCACCCGACGTCCTCGAGCTCGACGTCAACGACCCCGCGCAGATCGAGGCGGTCGCGCACGAGATCGAGTCGCGCTGGGGCGCCCTGGACGGCGTGCTGCACGCGATCGCCTTCGCCCCCGAGGACGCGCTCGGCGGCCGCTTCCTCGACACCCCCGCGGAGAGCGCGCAGATCGCGTTCATGACGAGCGCGTACAGCCTCAAGGCGCTCGCCGGCGCGTTCGCCGACCTGCTCGAGCGCGGCGAGCACGGCTCGATCGTCGGCCTGGACTTCGACGCCCAGGTCGCCTGGCCGGCGTACGACTGGATGGGCGTCGCGAAGGCCGCGCTCGAGTCGGTCAACCGCTACCTCGCGCGCGACCTCGGCGCGCGCGGCATCCGCTCGAACCTCGTGTCGGCCGGCCCGGTCAAGACGATCGCCGCCGGTTCGATCCCCGGCTTCGACATCCTCGCCCAGGCGTGGGACAACCAGGCGCCGCTCGCGTGGGACCCGCGCGACGCGGGTCCCGTCGCCGACGCCTGCCTGTTTCTCATGTCAGGCCTCGCGCGCGGGATCACGGGCGAGCTCGTGCACGTCGACGGCGGCTACCACGCGATGGGCGCCCCGCTCGCGCCGCCCGAGAAGCCCGAGCCCGAAGAGCCCGAAGACCCGGCCGAGCCGGCGGACGCCTAACCAACCCGCCGCGTCGTCCGGATATCCGGCGGCACGCCGCCGCCCGCGTACACCGCCCGGAACCACAGCTCGGTCAGCTGCCGGACCGCCTCGTGCATGTCGCGTCCGTGGCGGATGACCTCGACCGTCAGGTGCCGCTCGACCATCGCGCACAGCGCCTGCGCGGCGACCCGCGGCGGGATGTCGTCGGGCGCGATCCCGCGCAGCTGGTCGCGCGCGATGCGCTGCTCGGCGCCGGCGATGAAGCGGTTGACGTAGGGCTCCCACTGCGACGGCATGTGCTCGTCCTCGCCGTAGAGGTGCGCCGCGAGCATGAGGATCGCGCCGTTGCGGTTGGCCACGCCGACGAAGCGCGCGAGCGCGTAGGCGAGCTCCATGCGCGGGTCACCCGCGCCGTCGAAGTACGGGGCCGCCGCGTCGTCCATGTCGGCGAACGCCTGCTGGATGAGGCGGTCCATGACCGCGCGCTTGTTGTCGAAGTAGAAGTAGACCGTCGTGCGGCTGACGAACGCGCGGCGGGCGATCGAGTCGATCGAGACCTGCTCGTGGGAGCCCTCGGTCAGCAGCGCGCGGGCAGCCTCGAGGATCGCGTCCTCGGTCGCGTTGCGTGGCGCCAGTTCGCCTGAGCTCTGGTGAGCCGGGTTATCGTCGTGCTTCGAAGTGGGCAGCGATCCGCTCGCGAGTGTCGGCCGGTTGGACGATCTCGTCGATGAACCCCTGCGATGCGGCGACGGCCACGGGCAGATACTGCTCCTCGTACTCGGCGGCGAGCTCATCCGGATCCGCGCCCGCCTCGAGCTCGCGGCGCTTGACGATCTCGATCGCCTGTGTCGCGCCCATGACGCCGATGCGGGCGCTGGGCCAGGCGAGCGTGAGGTCGTTCCCGAGATCGCGGCAGTTCATGACGATGTACGCACCACCGTACGCCTGTCGGAGGGTCACTGTCACGCGAGGCACCTCCGCGACCGCGAACGCGCGCAGCAGCCCCGCGCCGCGGCGCAGCACCGCCTCGCGCTCCTGGCGCACGCCGGGCCGGAAGCCGGGCGTGTCGGAGAGCACGACCATCGGGATCCCGTAGCGATCGCACATGTCCACGAACCACGTGCCCTTGTCGGACGCCGCGGCATCGAGCGTGCCGCCGAGGTAGCGCGGCTGGTTGGCGATCACGCCGACCGGATAGCCGTCGACGCGCCCGAACCCGACGACCATGTTCTTCGCGTAGCGCTTGCCGAACTCGAGGAACTCGCCGCCGTCGAGCAGATAGGCGGCGACGTCGCGCACGTCGTAGACGAGCCGCTGGTTGGATGGCACCGTCGCCGACGGGTCGCCGGCCGGCGCCTCGCGCGGCTCGGCCCGCGGCAGCGGCCCGCCGATGTAGCCCGGGAAGTACGACAGCGTTGACCGGATGAGGTCCGCGCCGGTCGCGTCGTCGTCGGCCTCGAGGTGCGACACGCCGGACTTGCGGTGCACGCGCGGACCGCCGAGATCCGCGGCGCTGACCTCCTCGCGCGTGACGCGCTTGATGACCCGCGGGCCCGTCAGGAACATCTGCGCGCCGTCGCCGACCATCATCACGATCGTGCCGAGCGACGGCGAGTACGCCGCGCCGCCGGCGCACGGCCCGTAGATGACGCTGATCTGGGGGACGCGCGCGCGCGACGTCGCGCGGAAGATGGCCGCGTAGGCCCCGAGCGCCGCGACGCCCTCCTGCAGCCGCGCGCCGCCGGAGTGCAGCAGCCCGACGACGGGCACCCCGGCCTTGTTGGCCATCTCGATCGTGCTGCAGATCTGCTCGCCGCCCATCTGGCCGAGCGAGCCACCCTTGTGCTTGACGTTCTGCGCCCAGACGTAGATCGGCCGGCCGTCGACGCGGCCGCTGCCGGCGATGACGCCGTCGCCGCATGCGCTGCGATGCGGCAGGAACGAGTCGTCGTCGCACAGAAGCTCGATGCGGACGAGTGCCGGAACCGGCGGCGCAGGCTCGTCGACGACCGCGGCGTCCGGCTTCGCGCCGTCCGCGCCTGTCGCCGCCGTGGCCGGCGCGGGTGCTTCGGTGCTCATAGCGTCATGCCTTTCTGAAGACGAGGCAGGCGTTCTGGCCGCCGAAGCCGAACGAGTTGCTCAGCGCGTACTCGAGGTCCGGCGCTTCCCGCGGTCCATCGGGGATGTAGTCGAGGTCGCATTCGGGGTCGGGCTCGCCGAAGTTCAGCGTCGGGGGAAGGATGCCGCGCTGCAGCGCTCCCAAAACGGCGATGGCCTCGACCGCGCCGGCGGCTCCGAGCAGATGCCCGATCGCCGACTTCGTGCTCGACACCGGCGGCGAGCCGCCGTTGAAGACGCTGTGGATCGCCTTCGTCTCGATGCGGTCGTTGTAGGGCGTCGACGTGCCGTGCGCGTTGATGTAGCCGATCTGGTCCGGGCTCGCGCCCGCGTCGGAGATCGCCATCCGCATCGCCTTCTCGGCGCCGCGGCCCTGCTCGTCGGGCTGGGTCATGTGGTAGGCGTCGTTCGACGCGCCGTAGCCGCAGACGTAGCCGAGGATCTCGGCCCCGCGCGCCCGCGCGTGCTCGGCGTGCTCGAGCACGAGCACGCCCGCCCCCTCGCCCATGACAAAGCCGTCGCGGCGCATGTCGAACGGCCGCGAGACGCCCTCGCGCGACAGCGCGCCCATGCGCTTGAAGGCGGCCATGCATAGCGGCGTGATCGCCGCCTCGGTGCCGCCCGCCACGACGACGTCCGCCTCGCCGCGCTCGAGCATGCGCTTCGCCTCGCCGATCGCGTGGCTGCCCGTCGCGCACGCCGAGGAGACGCTGAACCCCGGGCCGTGGGCGCCGAGATCGATCGCGATCGTCCCCGCCGCGGCGTTGGGCATCATCATCGTCACGAACAGCGGCGACACGCTGCGCTCGCCGCCGTCGACGAACGCGCGGCACTCGTCCTCGAGCGTCTTCAGGCCGCCGACGCCGGTTCCGACGAGCACCGCCAGGCGCTCGAGGTCGACGTCGCCGGGCAGCCCGGCCTCGGCGATCGCCTGGGCGGCGGCGCCGAAGGCGAGCTGCGTGTAGCGGTCCGCCCGGCGGGCCGCCTTCGGGTTCATCGCGATGGTGGGATCGAAGTCCGCGCACGGAGCAACCCCGTCGACGATCCCGGAGCGGCGCTCGTAGAGCGCGTCGACGAACGCGTCCGCCCCCTCGGCAATCGACGAGACGACACCACGTCCCGTGATGGCGATCTCCACGGACCCATGGCCGTTGTGAGTGGACGGACTCTGGGTCACGCCGGCGTTCCCTCCTTTGCCTCGGCCAGGCGCATCGTCAGGCCGATGGCGTCGCCGACGGACTCGATCGGCTTGAGGTCGTCGTCGTTGATCGTGATGTCAAAACGGTCCTCGAGCGCCTTGACGAGCTCCACGAGGTCGAGCGAGTCGACGTCGAGCTCGGTCCACGTGCTCTCGGGCTGCGCGTCGCGCGCCCCGGGGACCTTGATCGCTTCGAGCTGCTCGCGGATCTCTTCGAGTACGTCGTTCTCGGATACAGCCATCGGGCTCTTCTCCTTGTTCATGCGGCCAGCGCGCCGTCGACGGCGAGCGTGGCTCCGTTGACATATGCCGCTCCCTCGGAGCAGAGGAAGGAAACTGCGTGGGCGACCTCGTCGGGCCGTCCGATCCGGCCGGCGGGAACGCCGTCCAGAAGCTTGCCTGCGACGTCCGTGGTCATGTCCGTCTCGATCACTCCGGGCGTGACCGCGTTGCAGGTGATCCCCTTGCGCGCCATCTCGCGCGCCACCGTGCGCGTGAGCGACAGCATCCCGGCCTTCGCGGCGCCGTAGTTGCACTGGCCGGGGTTCGCCCGCTCGGCGACGACGGAGGAGATGTTCACGATCCGTCCCCAGCGCGCCTTGAGCATGTCGTCCAGCGCGCGGCGCGTGCAGTAGAAGGCGCCGTCGAGGTTCGTGTGGATGACCGACCCCCACTGCTCGGCGCTCATGCGGATCGCGAGGCCGTCCTGGCGCTGGCCGGCGTTGTTGACGAGCACGAGGACGGGGCCGTACCGCTCTCGCACCGCGTCGAAGGCCGCCCTGACGGCTTCCGGGTCGCCGACGTCGGCGTGGACGTCGCCGCTCGTGCGCCCGAGCGTGACCGTCTCGAAGCCGTCCTGCGCGAGGCGCTCGGCGATCGCCTTGCCGATGCCGCGGGAGCCGCCCGTGACGAGCGCGACGCCGCCGTGCCCGCTGTTAGCGGTCCGTGTCATGACCGGCGCCCGAAAAGGGGGGTCGGCGGCGCCGATCCGGCAAGGACGCAGGGAGCGCGCAATGGCAGCGCCATTGCCGCGACCGAGGACGCTGCCGGTCGGTGATCGACGGCCCCCCTTTCCGGTCGGTGGTCGTGAGACGGGCCGCTAGGCGGTGGCATGGACGCGCTCCTTCCAGGACAGGATCCCCGCGCCCCACACGAAGCCCGCGCCGAAGGCGGCCAGCGCGACGGTCGCGCCGGGCTTGAGCAGCCCTTCGCGCTCGGCCTGGTGGAGCGCCAGCGGGATCGAGGCGCTCGACGTGTTGGCGACCGCGTCGACGTTCTTGAAGACCTTCTCCTCGGGCACGCCGAGGCGCTTGGCGGCGGCGTCGATGATGCGCTCGTTGGCCTGGTGGACGACGAGCAGGTCGATGTCGTCGACGGTCATGTCCGCGCGGCGCAACGCCTCGGTCGTCGCCTCGACCATGCGCTCGACGGCGTGGCGGTAGACCTCCTGGCCCTCCATCCGCAGGACGCCCTTCTCCCCGCCGACGTTCAGCAGCCCGGCGTGGACGCCGTCGCTGCGCAGCACGAACGCCGAGCAGCCGCGGTCCAGGTTGCCGCCCCGCACGACGACCGCTGCGGCGCCGTCGCCGAAGAGGATCGCGGTCGAGCGGTCGTCGGGATCGGTGATCCGGCTGAGCGCCTCGGCGCCGCAGACGAGCACGCAGCGCGCGCGGCCGGACTCGACGAGCGCGGCCGCCTGGTCGAGCGCGTAGAGGAAGCCCGCGCAGGCGGCGTTGACGTCGATGGCGGCGGCGCCGGTGGCGCCGATCGTCGAGGCGATCTCGGGCGCCATGCCCGGCATCACGCGATCGGGCGTGATCGTCGAGACGATGACGTGGTCGACGTCGGACGCCTGGCAGCGCGCGTCGTCCAGCGCGTCGAGGCAGGCCGCCACGGCGAGGTCGGTCAGCGTGTGCGTGCCGTTGAGGTGGCGGCGCTCGCGGATGCCGGTGCGGCGCACGATCCAGGCGTCGGTCGTGTCGAGGTAGGACTCGAGGTAGGCGTTGGTCACGACGTGGTCGGGCAGGGCCGACCCGATTCCGAAGACGCCGGCTTTCATGCCGTTGCCCTCAGGGTGCGCTTGACAAGGCCCTTCAGCACGTTGCCGGGCCCGCACTCGACGTAGGCCTCGGCCCCCATGTCCTGGAGCGCGAACAGCGTCTCGCGGAAGCGGACGGGCTTGAGCAGGTTCTGCGCGAGCTCGGCGCGGATGTCGACGAACGGCCGGGCGCTGCCGTTGGAGAGCACCGGGAAGGCGGGCTCGCCGATCTCGGTGTCGTCGAGGGCCTCGTGGAGCGCCTCGGCGGCGGGCGCCATCAGCGGCGAGTGGAAGGCGCCGCCGACCTGGAGCTTGCGCCCGCGGGCGCCGATGGTGTCGGCGCGCTCGGCGGCCGCGTCGACGGCCTCCATCGGCCCCGACAGCACGATCTGGCCCGGCGCGTTGTCGTTGGCGAGCGACAGGCCGAGCTCGGCGCCCAGCTCGAGCACGTCGTCGCGCTCGCCGCCCAGCACGGCGACCATCCCGCCGGACTGCATGTCGGCGGCCCGCGCCATGGCGTTCGAGCGCGCGCCGACGAGCCGCACGGCGTCCTCGAAGGCGATCGCGCCGGCGGCGGTCAGCGCGGCGTACTCGCCGAGCGAGTGGCCGGCGGCCGCGAGCGGCGTCTCGTCGTCCTCGGTGTGGTCGGTCGCCCACTGCGCGATCGAGCAGAGAAACAGCGCGGGCTGGTGGCTCCGGGTGCCCGCATCGAGCGTCGAGAAGGGATCGAAGCCGAGCAGTTCGATGCCCCGCCGCAAGAGCGGGTGATCGCGAAACGGCTCTTCCATCCCCTGTGAGTGGCTGCCCTGCCCTGGGAAGAGCAACGCAGTAGTGGACGACATTGGGGTCATTCAATACGGCCTAGCCCCGAATTGGGGCTCTTGTTACCGAGGTTCGACAGACCCGTCTGATGTGTCGAAATGCAGTGGCGCTTCTCGATAGGTCGCCGGTTGTGCTACCGGGCGAGTTCGATGTATCGCAGAGGTATCCTCTAGAGGCGTGATCTCCGCGCGCGAGCCCGCCCCACAGCCCCTCTCCGGCGCGCCGTTCCGTCCGACCCGCAACGGATGATGCGCAGTTACCCCCCAATCGCAGGCTAGACGCCGCAAACACCGACAAACGACGGGCGGCGAGGAGAGGAGCAGGTCGATGGAAGGCATCTCGAAGACCCCACTCATGACCGATGTGACGACCGGCGAGGCCCTCTCCGTCAAGCGCGTTTTCACGACGCCCGGCACGCATCCGTTCGACACGGTCGAGTGGGAGCGCCGCGACGCCCGCATCGGTCATGGCGACAAGGTGGCCTTCGAGCAGACCGGCGTCGAGTTCCCCAAGACGTGGTCGCAGAACGCGACGAACATCGTCGCCCAGAAGTACTTCCGCGGCCAGCTCGGCACGCCCGCCCGGGAGCATTCGGTCAAGCAGATGATCGGCCGCGTGTCGGGCACGATCGCCGACTGGGGTCGCGCGCGGGGGTACTTCGCTTCGACCGAGGACGGCGACGCGTTCGAGGCCGAGCTCGCCCACGTGCTGCTCCATCAGATGGCGGCGTTCAACTCGCCGGTGTGGTTCAACGTGGGATTCGAAGAGAGCCCGCAGGCCTCGGCGTGCTTCATCCTCAGCGTCGAGGACACGATGGAGTCGATCCTCGACTGGAACACGAAGGAGGGAAAGATCTTCCTCGGCGGTTCCGGCTCGGGCATCAACCTGTCGAAGATCCGCGGTTCGATGGAGCCGCTGACGAAGGGCGGCACGGCGTCGGGCCCGGTCTCGTTCATGCGCGGCGCCGACTCGTGGGCGGGCACGATCAAGTCCGGCGGCAAGACGCGGCGGGCGGCGAAGATGGTCGTCCTCGACGTCGACCACCCCGACATCCGCGAGTTCATCTGGTGCAAGGCCAAGGAGGAGAAGAAGGCCAACGCGCTGCGCGACGCCGGCTTCGACATGTCGATCGACGGCGAGGGCTTCATCTCGATCCAGTACCAGAACGCCAACAACTCGGT